>CANRLA010000001.1 GCA_947631315.1 uncultured Clostridia bacterium
AAATATGGGATAAAAGTAAAAAAGAATATGGAAGAAAACTATAAAGCTAGATTTCAGGAATTAGTAATTAATGAAATAGCAACGAAAAAATTATTGGAACGAGAAGATGAAATAATTAATAAAAAGCATAAATTAGAGAAAGAGTTAATGTTAAAATATCCGAAACCAATAACAAATGAATTTTTAGTTATAGCAAAATATAATCAAATGATAGAGGTAATGATAGAAGAATTACTGCAAGAAGAAATAGAAGAAATTATTTAAGAAGTATAATGTAGATATTGAAAATAAAGGTCTGTAGGGAAATTCCCTAATTTGGGAAAAAGATATTTTAAATATAAAAATATGTATGGATATAAAAGTAAAACTTTTAAGCAAGATTCCCATTTGTATACACAAATGGCATTTTACTTAAAATGGGAAAATTCCCAAACCCTTTTAATTTTTTGATTGATAAATCTCTTTATTAGAGATATAATAAAAAATAAAACGAGGAGATGTAGAAATGTTAAAAATAAAAGATATAGAAAAATATATAGATGATGAGATGATAAATATTATATTTAGAGAAAGAGAAGAAGAATTATATAGTAGAAAAGGAAAGCTAGATGATGCAGAAATAAGAAATATTAAAGAAGATTACCCTATAGATTATGATAAACTTTTAGAAACAATAAATAATTTGCCACCACATTTTAATAATACAAAAGGAGGAATAATAGAAACATTAGAGAGTTATTTAACAAGAGAAAATCTAATTATGGCACATGATAATGAAAAGTTTTATAAAATAGGATTTTGCGATGGAATAAGAACTATACTAGAAAACATAAAAAACAGTAAATGACTCAAATTTACTGCTACTTATTAAATTTTTTGTTAAATATATCAGCAGAAACATCAAAAATTTTTGCAAATGCAAATAATTCAAAATCTTGAACTAAACGATTATTTGTTTCAATTTTTGAGATTTCTTTTGACGTTAGTTCAATACCTAGTAGTTGTAATTTTTCTGCCAAATCTTGTTGTGAAAGGTTAGCTTTTAATCTTAATTCTCTTAAAGCAGAGCCAGATATATTTCTAAAATCATTATACTTATTAATTTTCATATTCTCACCCAATTCGCTTTATTATAGATATTATTTTACTATTATTTTTTATACATATATCTCTAATAAAGAGATTATATGATATAAAAACGCTTATAGGAGTTGACATAAATATGGAAAAATGGTAAAATGTAGAGGAAAATTAAGAATAAAAAATTAAAGGTAGAAAAAATATGAAACCATTAATATTAAAACCAATCTACAAGGAAAAACCATGGGGAAATGAAAAGCTTTTACAACAATTTAAAGGTGTAGAAAAAAATAATAAAATAGGTGAATCTTGGGAGATTATTTTAGATGAAAATAGTATAA
The DNA here is from genome assembly GCA_947631315.1 of uncultured Clostridia bacterium. Lineage (GTDB taxonomy): Bacteria > Bacillota > Clostridia > TANB77 > CAG-508 > CAG-793. The sequence continues at coordinate 1,422 of CANRLA010000001.1, forward strand.
GTAATTTTAAAAATCTAACTATCAATATGAGAGATATATTTTTAAATAAAAAATTATGTGAAAAAGTGTTTGGAAATAAATACACAAACTATAAAAGATTTCCGATACTTATAAAAACTTTATTTATCAATGGTAAAATTTCATTACAAGTACACCCAGACAATAAATGTGCAAAAAAATATGAAAATGATTATGGGAAGAATGAAACTTGGTATGTTTTGTATGCTGACAATAACACCTATGCTAATATAGGGTTGAAGAATATATTAAGCAAAAAGAAATTGCAAGGGTTAATAGACAAAAATATGATAATAAACTATTTAAATAACAAAAAAATTAAGACTGGTGATATTATTAATATTCCAGCGGGAACAATACATTCTGTCTCAGGCAAAGCTGTTTTGTATGAAATACAACAAAATAGTAACACTACTTATAGGATTTGTGATAGTAACAAAAGAGATTTAAACATTGAAAAAGCAGTAAATGCTTTTAAAAATAATTATATAAAAGTGAGGCATAAAGAAAATGGTACATTGATTAAAACAAAATATTTCAAATTAAAGAAAATTAAAATAATTAATAAAAAACAATTCAAAACTTATGGAAAATTTGCAGTAATAACAGTGATAAACGGTGTGGGCAATATAATATCAGACCAAAACATAAAAATTCAAAAAGGTATGACAATATTAATTCCAGCATGTTTAAGTAGCTATATTATTTCGGGAAATTTAGAATTATTAATAACAAAATAAAAATGTATGAAATAAAAAAAGGAGATAATAATGCAAATACTAAGAAGTAAAGAAAGCATATATCCCATAGGAGTTTTATGGAATATGGGAAATAAGTTTGTAAGAGAAATGATGTTAAGAATTGCTATCATGCAAGATGTAATACAAGTTACAGTGTATGATTTAAAAGATGAATATGATGCATTTGTATTAGATACTTATAAGGGTGACAATGAAGCATTTCAAGACGGATATATATACGAAAAAATAAAAAATATGAAGTCTACAAATAGTACTAAAGTCATTGTATTTGCAATTAAAATAGACAATCCAACATATAGAATAAACGAGGAAAATGGCATGATTCAATGCTTAGAGGCAAGAAAAGTAAAGCAACAGATAAGAGATGAATATGCTAGTAAAATTGATGGTTATTTTTTTGATAATCTAATACATATGTCGGATAATGAAGAAGAATCACAAAGAATACAAAGTACCCTAAAAAAATATGAAAAGTATATAGAAGAAGATTACATTAGAAAAGGATACCAGCCTATCATTAGAACAACTAAAAAAAGAGAGAATAGAACATATATAAGTTTATTAAACAAATTAAAAGGAGAAGAAGAAAGATAAAAATGGATAAATATGTTTTGATTTTAGCAGGAGGAAAAGGAAGTAGATTATGGCCTATTAGTACAGAAAATAAACCAAAGCAATTTTTAAATTTATATGGAAATGAAATAATGATAAATGAAACAATACGAAGAATAGAAGATATATTTAATTATGAAAATATTTTTATCATTATAAATGAAAATCAAAAGGAACTGGCTAATAGATATATAGATAGTAGAATACCCAGAAAAAATATTATTAGTGAACCAGAAGCAAAGAATACAGCTATGTGTATATTTTATGCAACATTAAAAATTAAAAAGATGAAAGGAGATGGGATTATTTCTATTTTGTCATCAGATCATTATATTGAAAATGAAGATAAGTTGATGGAGAACATAAAATATGCAGTACAAGTAGCAAATGCTAATGAAAGTTTAGTTACGATTGGGATAATGCCTACTTATCCAGCTACTGGATTTGGATATATAAGGTACAGTAAAAATAAAAATAATGATTGTAATTCAGTAATTGAATTTAAAGAAAAACCTAATTATGAAAAAGCAGTGGAATATGTTAAAAGTAATCGTTATGTATGGAATAGTGGAATGTTTATTTGGAAAATAGAAATAATATTAAAAATGTTTAAGAGGTATTTACCTAGTATATATTGTTTTAAGAAAGATTTATATAATGCGATAAACACAAATGACGAACAAAAAGTAGTAAAAGAAATATATAGAAAAGTTGAATCTATTTCGATAGATAAAGGAATTTTAGAAAAAGCACATAATATAAAAATGATTAAGGCGGACTTTAAATGGATGGATATAGGAAGTATAAAAGATTTTTTTGAAATTCATTCGAGAGATGCACAGGAAAATATAATTATAGGAAATGCAATTACCAAGGATATAAACAAATCTAATATATTCAACAATAGTGAAGAATTGCTAATAGCAATGGGACTAGAAAACATAAATATTATTAAAGATAATGGGGTATGTATTATTTGTAGAAAGGGAGAAGAGTATCTTTTAACGCAGTTATTGGAAAAGATGAAAGGACAAGAAAAATATAAAAAATATATATAGAGGTTATTAGTAATGAATTATTTTATGGATGTAACTATAAAAGAAAATGTTGAAAAATATTTAAACAAATTAAATAGGAACACATTAATGATATATTCACCAACATCAATTGAAAAAATTAATTTTAAAAATGAAAAGGTGAAAAGTATAAATTGGCATGATATATCAAAAACCATTGAAAATATAGATGTGGTAGTAAAAGGAAATAATAATATAGAAAAAGTAGTTGCCTTTGGTGGAGGAAGTGCGATTGATATAGGAAAATACATTGCTTATAAATTAAAGGTTAAATACGTATGTATTCCATCGATGCTTTCCACAAATTCATATGCTACGAACAAAGTAGCATTAATAAAAGCTGAAAAGAAAATTACATTGGATGCTAAATTGCCAAATTGCATTATTTTAGATGATAAAATTTTAAAAGCATCAAGAATAGAGAATTTATACGGATTAGCAGATGTTTTATCGATACATACAGCATTATATGATTGGAAATTAGCAGCAGAAGATATAAATGAAAAGATTGATAAAGGAATTTATGATATGTCTTTAAATTTATTAAATGAAGTAATAAACTTTATTTTGGACAATACTGTAGAAGAAATAGCAAGCAATACAGAAAAATTATTTGAATACATAGGACAAGCAGGTTATATTACAAATTTATATGGAACAGGAAGACCGGAAAGTGGTTCGGAACATATATTTGCTAAGGAATTAGAAAGTAAAATAGATGTACCACATGGAATATCAGTTTCATTAGGTATTATAATAATGACTATTTGGCAAGGCAGAGAAGTAAAAGAAATACTAAAAGCAGTAGATAAAATACAGGTATTAGATAAAATGCAAATTTATGGAGTGAATAAAAAGATAATACAGGAATGTACTCATAATCTTACACCGAGAAATGGGAGATATACAATAGTAGATAAATATTTTAATAAGGTTACATATGCAGACGAAATATTAGAAAAGTTTTATCGTAAATAAATAGTATAAAAGGAGGCAAAAATGATTGTAATAAATGATTTCTTTGTAAGATATAAAGAAGCGGTTTCAAATCAAATGGAATTGATTTCGCAAAGAAATAATGGTAAAATAATATCTGCAACAAGATTTATGGGGCAAAAAGCACAACAGGAGCAAGATAAAAAAGATAATATTTTTGTATATAATCCTATTTTATATGTTCTAATGGCAATTAGAGAAGTTATAAAAAAACCAAAAGATATTGTGCATGTATTTGAAGAAGAACCAAGTTTTTGGAAGAGAATATTATTAAATTTTTCAAGTAATCCATTGTTTATATCTATGTATAGAAGACCAAATGAAAAATATGCAGAGCATTTAAAAAGATACAAAAATTTAAGAAAGGTTTTTGTAGAATTACAAAAACATAAGGAAATATTAATAGAATGTGGTATTTCAGAAGGGAAAATTAGTGTAACACCAACACCATCAAAAATACCGAGGAGAAAAAGTGAAAAAAAATTTGATCCAACAGATATAAATATATTATTTGCGAGTTGGAATAATAAAGAAGGAGATGCAATAAGAGAAAGAGGACTAGAATATCTTCTACAATTATTAAAGAAAAACGATAATTTTTCTTTGACGATTCCTTTAAGAGACAATGACACACAGGCTTTTGAAAAAGTGGCTAAAGATTTAGGAGTATGGAATAGAGTTAGTCTTCTAGATATTCATAATAATACAGACTTATTAATAGAGCTATTTGATAAATCTGATTTTGTTGCATTTGTACCACAAAAAAGAGTTACAAAAGATGTACCCAATTCATTAATTGATGGACTTGTAAGAGGAAAACCAGTAATTGTATCAGATGTAATAGATTTTTCAGACACAGTAGAAAAAAGAAAAATTGGCTATGTTATTCCAAAAGGAAAAAGAGCACAAGAAATGGAAATATCTACAGATGAATATAATGAAATGAGTAAAAATGCATACGAATATTCAAAACTACATTCGCAAGAAAATTATGCTAGCATTATTGCAGATGCATATTATAATAAGGTGAAATTAGAAGATAGTTACAGAAATAGAATAAAAACTAGAATTGAGAGAACACAAAGCGAAAAAACTATAAGGGATAAAGGAGCTGACGAAAATGAGAATAGCAATCATAAATCCTTGGGCGATATCAGGTAAATCAATTGGAGGGACAGAAAGATTTGTAATGGATTTAGCTGAATCGTTAAAAGATTTAAAAAATGAAATAGATGTATATATGTTTTCGGGAGAAAGCCATGTAGAAAGAGGAATAAATTATATAAATATAAACTTATTTGATATAATAGGAGAAGCAGATGAATATATTATTCAGGAAACTTTCGGGGATTTTGAAACAAATAAATCATATGAAGAATTAGCAAAAAAACTAGAAAAAAAGATAGATGTTTCAAAATATGATTGTATTCATCTAAATTCACAATTATTCTTACAAGCATGGAAAGAAAAAAAGAGAATATTTACGATACATACGAATCCATTTGAGTATGAATTAGCTTGGGGGAAAAAATCATATTATAAAATGCTAGAAATAATGAGAGAATATAAAGACAGTAAACTTACTACATTTGTAGCACCATCAAGATATTATGCTAATGAATATGAAAAGTTAACAGAGTGCAAGATTGAATATATACCACATGCTATAGATATAAAAAGATTATATACAGAAAACGAAAAAGAGAATATTATTGAAAAATATAATTTAAATAAAGAAAAAATAAAAATTATTGTACCAAGTAGATTAGAGCCTAAGCAGAAACAACCAATGCTATTAATTGATGCTTGTAGTTTGCTAGAAAGTGATATCAAAAATAAAATAGAGATTATATTTACAGGATTAGATAAACAATATATAAAATTTGTAAATGAATTGAAGGAAAAAGCGGAAAATAATCAAATAGAGATAAAAATAATAAGGTTTGATGAAATGTCAGAAGCATATAAAATTGCTGATATGACAGTGTTACCAAGTAAATCAGAAAGCTTTGGCTATTCTGCATTAGAATCGCTATCATTAGGAATACCAACCATACTAAATGGAATACCTACTTTTAAAGAAATAGCAAGTGAGAATCGTAATTGCCAATTATTTGAGAATTCAGAGATTGAATTGAAAGAGAAGATAACAGAACTTATAAAAAATAAAAAATATGAAAAAAGAATTATTCCGGATGATAAATGGAGTAAAAGATACGAATTAAATACTTTTGCTAAAAATTATTTGAATTTAATGATATAATGAAAAAGGTGAGAAGATATGGAAAAAAGAGATCTATATGATGAAAATAAAAAATTAACGGGAGAAACTATATATAAAGGAGAGAAAGTACCTAAGGGAAGATATTATATTACTGTAGTAGTATGGATTCAAAACGAAGAAGACGAATTTTTAATCCAAAAAAGAGTATTAAAAAAAGATGGAAAATGGTCAACTACAGGAGGACATCCAGTTTCTGGAGAGACTAGTAAACAAGGAATTTTTACGGAAATAGAAGAAGAACTAGGTTTAGACTTGACAAATGAAGAAATTACCTTGTTTAAAACGATAAAAACGGAAGATGATTTTGTAGATTTATATTATTTAAAGGCCAATATTGACATTAATAATATAGTAATACAAGAAGAAGAAGTGGCTGATGTGAAATGGGCTACAATAGAAGAAATAAAAAATTTAATTAATAGTGGGGAATTTTCAGATAGTCATGCGGAATTTTTTGATGATTGTATGAAATTTATTAATAAAAAATAGTATGAAAAGGGTAATACACTTAATTTTGTGTATTACCTTTTTTCTCATAATATACTTAATAATTCTGAGATATCATTTATATAATTATCATAATTTTTACAAATACCAAATCCATATTTAGCCCATATAAATTTATTATTGGAATTAATAGCAGATATATAATCTTTTTCAGTATCTCCAATATAGATAGAATTATTTATATTGTTTCGCTTCATAAGTAGCTTTAAGTTATGAACTTTTGAAAGGTTAGTTCTACTAGAACACTCATAATCCTTAAAGTAATTATTTAAATGATAAAAATTTAGGAAAGCTTCAATATATCCATCTTGACAATTGCTTACAATGTACAAGTTAAATTTTTCAGATAGTTTTTTAATAGTAGAAATAGTATTGATGTAGATATTTCCACCATGGGTAGATAAATATTCATTTTCTGTTTTTTGACATTCCTTGATAAATAAATTTCCTATATTAGAATCATTGTTAAATAATGTTGATATGATTTCGGGATTAGTTAGTCCCATAATGTTTTTGATAGAAAATTTATTAATATTAATATTATACTTTTTAGCTACATTAATCCAAATGATTTCTATCTGTTTAGTTGTATCCCATAATGTTCCATCCAAGTCAAATATTAAAGATTTTTTCATTACATATTCCCCAATTATTATTTGTATTATTGTATAGTGTCATTTGAAAATTAAATAATTATAATGGTACTACAAATTGTTTGATAATATTGTATTACAAAAGATGCTAGAAGTCAAAGAAATATTGGAAAATATGTAAAAATAGTTAATAAAATTATAATTATTTCTTGCATCATAATTAGTTATAAGACATTTAAAGAAAGTAAAATAAAATGCTTTCTTTTTTTCTGCTTAAAAAATATTTTGAAATTTTTTGGGAAAATAGCACAATTCATTTCGCCTATTCGTATAGAGAAAGAAAAAGTATTTGAAAGATTATAATCAAATAACAGCAATTATAACAATTTATATAATATGAGTTATATTAGTAATATTTTTTTAAAAGCTCTAATATTTTTAATTGGGAGTGAATTAAATGGAGGCAGAAAAAGAAATTTATACCATTGATGGTAAAGATTATACTGTAATAACGGGAACAAATAAAAATGCTAATAGTGATGAAATATATAATGTTTTGGTTAGATATGCTATCGAAAAAATTGATGAATATTTAAAATAATAACTATTCTGTAGTTTCGCCTTTTGTACAACTTTTTTATATAATAAATATAGCTGTTTAAGATTAGTTGTTATTCGGAAAGGAGGACAACTAATATGCAAAATTCAATATATAAAGTGGCAGGATATCTAAGATTATCAAGAGAGGATGGCGATAAAGAAGAAAGTGATAGTATAGGAAGTCAAAGAAGTATAATTATTCGTAAGTTGGAAAATCTAGGACAAGATTTTGAATTGATTGATTTTTATATCGATGATGGATACACAGGATTAAATACTGATAGACCAGCATTTCAAAAGATGCTAGAAGATATCAAAAAAGGTTTAATAAACACTATAATAACGAAGGACTTATCAAGATTATCAAGAAATAGTTTTGAAGCAAATTATTTTATTGAAAAATACTTTTTAGAAAATAACATTAGATACATATCAATACTAGACAATGTAGATACATATATTAAGAATTCAAATAATGATATGATTGGGTTTAAAACTTTAATAAATGATTGGTATAGTAAGGATATATCTAAAAAAGTTAGAAGCGGAGTATGGGCGAGAAAAGAAAAGGGATTATATTTAGCTGCAATAGCTCCATATGGATATATTAAAGACCCGAAAAATAAAAATCATCTCATAATTGCACCAGAAAGAGCATTAGTAGTAAAAAGAATTTTTAATATGTTTGATAATGGGATTTCAATGACAGAAATAGTAAATAAATTAAAACAAGAAAAAGTATATTGCCCAGGATATTACGATTATGGTGGATCAAGAAGTGGAGATAACTATAATTGGAGAGCAGATAGCATAAAAAGAATATTGAGAAGTCAAGTGTATATAGGAAATACTGAATATGGAAAGAAAATGCATTTAAGCTATAAGTCTAAAAAAGTTAAAAACATACCAAGAGAAGATTGGAAGGTAGCATTAAATACACATGAAGCAATTATAGACAAAGAAACTTTTGATAGAGTTCAAGCCAAAATAAGCTTAAATAAAAAAATAAGACATAAAAAATTTAATTGGATGTTAAATGGTTTGGTGTTTTGTAAAGAATGTGGAAATAAGATGGTGCTTAAAATAAAAAGAGATAAAAGTGGAATTATAACAAGCAAAATAATTGTATGTGCAAGTTCAATGAATTCAATGAAAAATGATAAATGTAAAAGAAAGAGTAAATCGATAAAAGAAGAGGTATTAAAAGAAATAGTTATTGAAAGCATAAATAAAAAAATTAGTCATATCATTAACAATCAAAAACTTGAAGAAATCATAATGAGAGCATATAAAAATAAGACAACTTATGCTTTGGATAAAGCTATTAAAGGTATAGAAGACAAATTATCAAAAACAGAAAAAGCAATTAACTCTTTATATGAAGATTATACGAATGGCATTATTGAGGAAGAAGACTACAGAAGATTTTATAAAAGTGAAGTGGAAAGAAGAAATACATTAAAATTAGAAATCAATAATTTGCTAAAACAAAAAGGAGAAAAGCCTACGATAACTAAAGAAGAATTAATAGCAATCATTTCAAAGTTATCTAATATAGAAGAATGGACATCAGAAAAATTATCTGAACTTATATATAATATTGAAATAGATAAACAAAATAATATTTATATAAATTATAGATATGATGTAATAGGTAAATTGTAATGAAAGCATACAAAGCTGGAATTTATTTAAGATTATCTAAAGAAGATGATAATCCCAATAATAGTATAATAGCACAAAAAGATATAATATTAGGTTATGCTAGAAAAAATAATTTTGATGTCGTTAAGGAATACATAGATAATGGATGGTCAGGAATATTAGATTCAAGACCGGCATTTAATGAAATGATTGTAGATATTTTAAGAAAAAAGATTAATATGGTAATTGTTAAAGATTTATCAAGACTAACTAGAGATAAAAATAAAACAGGATACTATACAGAAATATTTTTTCCAGATAATGATGTAAGGTTTATTTCTGTTAATGATTATATTGATAGTGGAGAAAGATATGAAATAGATGATACTATAATGCTTCGTGGCATTGTAAATCAATCATATTTAACTGATGTTTCTAAAAAAATAAAATCAGTAATAAAAGATATGAAAGAACAGGGCAAATATGTTCAGCATTATGCACCATATGGCTATAAAAAAAGCGAAGATGATAAATATAAATTAGTTATTGATGAAAAAGTTGCATGTAATGTTAAAATGATTTTTGACATGTATTTAAAAGGACATTCACAAGGACAAATAGCAAAAGAATTAACAAAAAGGAAAATAGATACTCCAAAAAAATATAAAGGACAAAAAGTAGCAATAAACGAGTGGAGAAATGATAGCATAAGCAGAATATTAAAAGATCCAACATATATAGGAGTATTAGTATTAAATAAATATGAGTCAGATTATTTAACTAAAAAAGTAAAAAAGACACCTAGAGAAAAATGGATATTAAAAGAAAACACACATGATGCAATTATAGATAAAGAAACATTTGAAGAAGTACAAAAAATGTTAGAAGATAAATTCTATAAACCAAAGAAAAAATATGAATATTTGCTAAAAGACTTGGTATATTGTGGACATTGCAAAGCTAGAATGCAATATAAAAGCAGGAAAAGAACGAAAGCACATAATAAAAAAATAAAAAATCCTAAAGAGAGTTGGTATTTCAAATGTAGAATGATATACAACTTTCCAAATATCTGTGATAAAGGGCATACCATTACTGAAGAAACTTTAAATAAAATTGTTATTAAATCTCTAAATGAAAGACTAGAAGATATAAAAATTGATAATGCTAAAAATAAAATAATAGATAAATATAGAAAAAGTGATGAAAAATACAAAGAATTATTAAGAAATCAGAATCTAAAGTTAAAAATTGAAAATGATATAAAAAAATTATACAATAAAAAAATTGAGCAAAGCATTGAACTAGAAGAATTTAAAGAAAAATATAAAATATTAAAGCAAAAGGAAAAGGAAATTTTAGCAAAAATAAAATTGCTAGAAAAAAAGAATAAAAATAGATTATCTGATGAAAATTTATTAAAAATAATAAAAAATTTTAAAACATCAGAAAATCTTGATAATAAAATAATGAAAATGTTAATAGAAAGAATCGAAGTTTATGAAGATAAAACAGTAAAAATTATCTTTAATTTTTAAATAATTAGGGTTAATAAAAAAGCACTACCTGATGAAGGTGCTACAAGTTCTGATGGCACGTCTGAAGCTGGTATAAATCTAAACATTACTTTAAAGCTTCAAAAGCTTCTAGAAAATAGCGGTGCTACTGTTATTTTAACAAGATATGATGAAAATGCCATTTACGAATTAGATGCAAAAACTATTTCTGAGAAAAAAGTTTCTGATATAAAAAATAGAGTGAAAATTGGAAATGAGTCATCTGCTGACATATTTGTTTCTATTCATTTGAATAAAATTCCTCAAAATCAATATTATGGTTGGCAGAGCTTTTATAAAGACAAAGATGATAATTCTAAAAATTTAGCTACCTCAATTCAAAATAATTTAAATACTTCCATAAATATTGAAAACAAACGAGTCCCTTTGGTTTTAAATGATGTTTATATAATGAAACATGTTGAAATTCCAATTTGTTTAGTTGAGTGTGGTTTTCTTTCTAACGAAACAGAAGAAGCCCTACTTGTTACTGATGAATATCAAGAAAAATTAGCTTGGGGAATATACAATGGAATAATGGACTATTTTTACAAATAGTCCATTTTCCTTTTTTATTATTGCTTTTATAATCTTCCCTTTATTGCTTCTATAGCTTTATTATTTCAAAGCTTTCTTATTTCTAAGTTTTCTTATTTCTAAGTTTTCTTATTTCAATCTTTTCTTAATAATAACTATTCCAATTGTTACGATTAATCCTGCTGCTATAATTGTAAGAATTATTGAAACATTGTTCTTATTCTCACCAAGTGGTGGAAGTATTACTATTTTTTGAGCACTATCACTATCCATTTCAGAAGGTGTTACTAAATCTATTGTTGTATAAACGTTTTCACTTGTATTATCTCCTAATGATTGATCCGACATCTCTTGATTTCCTGATATTGAGTAGCTCATTCTTCTACCTTGTTTATTTGATGTAGCAACTATTTCTGCTATGTTATTATATACATAATCTTCATCATCTTCTGATAATATTGTTGATAATACTAATGCTGTCTTCTTTGACGAATTATCCTTATCAAATAATTCTGGTAATAAGTCTTGAGATAAGCTTTCAGATGTGATTAGCGTATTATATGTTGCCATATTGTTATAATATTGTCTATTTACTAAATCACTTTCTATTTTAGATGCATCTACTATTAATTCTCTAGAAGGGTCTAATGTTGAAGAATTTGTTAAATCTTCCGCTCTTCTTACTTGCCAATTAGAATTTACATCTTGATAGTTAGAATCATATTTTAGTAAGTTTGATACATAATCAACTACTTGTTTTACATTTGTTGTTGAAACATTATCTGAATTTGCATTATCTGTTTTTCCTGTATAATAGAATTGTTTATCTAAATAATCTACTTCTCCAACATTTTGAGCTGTTATTTCATAATCTGCTTGAATCATAGCTCCAGCCATTAATTCTTCATCTAAATATGCTTGGATTAATTCAGGCACTTGTTTTGAGTTTTGACCCAATTTATATCCTGTTAATCTAAATCCTTCATAGTTAGCACTATGTCCTTCATGTTTTGCATAATATAGATTACTTACTGATTGAGTTGTATCAAAAACTTCTCTACCATTTGCAAGAGCAAGTTTAAAGTTCTTTACTTCCTTATTAAGCTTAATTTGTGCCTTTGGTCTTTCCTGTAATCCTAAGTCAATATTGCCTATTGTATAGCTTAATTTATTTGCATTTCCTTGGTTTTCAGTTGTCTTTTTATTATATTCAACTTCAGTATCAATAATTCCTGTTTGTGAAACCATTGCTGTATTTTGAATTAAGCTATTTATCATTTCAGATTGTGCTTGTTTTTGCTCTTCTTGAGAATTATATTTATATGTTCCGATTCTTTCAAATGAAGCTAATGTTTCTGCCCTATTATTTAATAATGTATTTCCATCTACTCCTCTTGACCAGTTATTTACTTTTTCTCTATAACTATATACGTCCTTTGCATCTGATGCTCCTTGTATACTATTACTTAATTCTATGTTGTAATAATACATTGATGATTTATCTGTGGCATTATTATAGTTTTGTTTATTATAATCAGTAAATCCTTGTATTCCATTATAACTTGTATTTTGGTCTATTCCTGTTTGATATGATGTTGTTTTATAGTCTTGACCATTATATGATTTAACATTTAGTCCCTTTTGTCCAATTAAAGTATTTACTTCATTATTTCCACTTGTTAATACTGTTTGAGTATTGTCTCCATAAGTAAATCTTATAAAGAAATCTCCAGCAGGAACAGATTTAAATGAATATGTTCCATTGTTTTCTCCAATATTATCAGGTGTAACATCTAATATTCCTGGACCCTTTATTATTACTTTTGATAAACCAAGTCCGCTAAAGTATCTGTCATTATTTTCGCTTACTTTTACTAGTTTACCATCTTGTAAATCATATACGTTTGTTCCCCAAACTTTTTCTCCACTATAACTTCCTAAGAAAATACCATTTTCGTCTACATTTTGAACTAGCTCTACTAATTCAACTTTAACACCATTTATTTTTGTTTCAGAATCATCATATTTTCCATTTCCTACAACTGCTTTATCACTTGTTTCAGTTCTTTCATCTTCATAAACCATGCCTTCCATTCTTCTTGTGTCATCGTCATCTTGGCTTATTACTACTTTAAGATTTGGTGCTTTATCTGTATCCATTTCTAGTCTATTTTCTACTTCACTTTCAGTAGAAGATCTTAAGTCACCTTCGTTAGTTAAATCTATTTCTTCTAAGCTTCCGCTATTTGATTCTGTATCAATTATTCCTGCTACTTTATTTCCTACATTTACATCTACTTTACTATTATCTGCATTTAGATAATTTGGAATTGTAGCATTTGGTGAATAATATGTGCTATATCCATTTATTTCTGCAATGTTACGTTTTCCGATTGTAGCATTTCCTGTACTTAAGTCTTGATCTAATTTTACTTTACCTGTAGCTTCATCAACATTTGCTTTAAATGTTAAATATACATAAGCAAATTCACCTGGCTCTAATCTATCATTTCCTGATGCTGATTTTATTCCTGTTATATATAATGAATTATATGTGTAGTTTCCGTTTGAAAGCACTTTTGATGATTCTCTATCTGCAAATGTTGTACCATTTCTTACTACTATATCACCTTGTTTTCCTCCTTTTGAGTCACTTCCTAAGTAAGAATTTGTATATGTTCCTGTTACATTTCCATTTTCATCATAATTGTTATATGATTTTATTGCATAAGTTCCATCTGATTGTAAAGTTCCATCAAACGTGTATTGGTCTGCATCATAGTAATCAACTAATTCATTTATACTTGCATACAAGGTTTGTGATCTATTCTTTATTGCTAATCTATATGTTACAAATACTTGTAAGTTTTTGTTATCTGTTGTTCCTGACTCAGAACCATCATATAAATATTCTGATTTACGTATTTCTCTATTATAACTATATGATCCATTATACAATTCGTCTGCTGCTCTAACTTTAATACTCCAACTTCCGTCTTCATTTAAGTTTTTCTTTGAATACATATATTCTTGTTTTTTACCATTAACTAGAACTGTTGCTTTATACACATCTTTTTGTATATATAATTCTTCTTGCTCTCTTCTATTTATTCCATAGTCAACGTATCTACTTTGATCAGATTTTTTTGTATATAGATATGAATACACTTTATCTAATGTAACTGTTTCGACATTTTCAGTTGGATTTTTAATATCTTCTAATACAAATGTATCATATATAGGATATTTCACTGTTTTTCCACTAAGTGGGTCATTTACAAGTGTTGTTGAAGTTATCATACAATCTCTTATAAATGTAATAACTCCCGCTTTATCTGCGTTTCCTACACCTAAATTTGCAAGCCAATTTGTAAGTTCACGATATGCTTTTTCGTAAGAACCTGTGCTTGCAGCAAGTTTTAAAAATTCGTTCCAAGCATCTTCATATGTTAAGGCTCCATCTTCATAAGCAATATATTCGCCATCTTCTTTTGCTAATTTAGAGTAAAATGCATATGATTTATGCCATTCGTTTCCTATTTTATAGTTTTTAGGTGTTGAAGCAATGCTTCCAAATTTACTATTGAAATTTTCTCTTGCTTCATCTACTGCATTTGAGTAACCACCTGTTAAATTATTTTTATAATATGTTGATTGATATATTTGTCCATTATATGTGAATTTTACATAGTATTTCTTTAATGGATCTAAATTAGAAAAATGATATTTACCTTCATTATTTGTTACTGTTGTTGCTATTAGATTATTTTCTTCATCATATAATTCTACTTGCATTCCTGCAAATACAGAATCTTCCTCCCCCTTTATTCCTGTGAAGTCTCCAAGTTTAACTCCTGGTAAGTCAACCCATACATTTCCTCCTATTTCCATAGAAACATCTTTTACCCCTAAATCTACTTCAGTACTATCATATTCAGGGTAAGCTAACACTTCATTACCTGGTGTTGGAGTTGGTGTTGGTGTAGGTGTTGGCGTTGGTGTTGCTGTTGGCGTTGGAGTCGGTGTAGACGTTGGAGTTGGTGTAGGCGTTGGAATAGGTGTTGATGTAAATGTAATAGTTTCTTGGAATCTTCCACCATCTTCAACTTTAGCATCATATGTAAAACTTGTTACATATGTTTCATATCTTTTATAATCAATTATTTCACCATGATTATCATAAACTGGATCCTTTCCAACTTTCTTTGTACCTGTTACTTCATAGTTAGTAACTTTTACATTTATTGGTTCTCCAGCATTTCCTCCAAGTCTAAGAGTACCTTGACTTACATAGTCGTCTGGATTAAATGTATCTATATTGCTATATATGTTTTCGATTTCTCCACTTAAAGTAGCATCTGTACATTTATATAATATTACTTTTCCTACTACATCTTTAACATAGTTTACTGTTACTTTAGGATTTATTTTTGTTACACCATTGTTAGGCGTATATTTTATATAAAAATCTTCTCCCCAGTTAGGAAACTTAATTTCTTTTCCACTTTTATCTAAAAATTTAATATTAGTTCCATCTAAACCTGTTATACTATATGTAGCAAATGATGGAGTTCCTGGATATTTTTGTGCGTTTATTCCGGCTAATTCATTATATAATATTGTTTTAGCATCTTTAATTGGGTCTTTTAAATCTCCTACTTTTATATCTATTTTATAAGGCCCTACGGTATATGTCTTATCTGTTTGATCTACTAATACTTTACTATCATTTTTTTCTGTTGTTAATTGTAATTTATTTCCACCATTTAATATGCCATAATAAAATTGTGCATATTGATTTGACCTTGCTATTAAAGGATCAGATGAAGTTGGACTTGTAGTATTTCCAGTGTAGTCAGCTAACATTTCTATATAATTAGGTAATCCTTGAAATTGTCTTGTTGACCATAAAATTTCTTGTATTTTGTCACTATCCCAATTATTTGTTTCAATTGCTGTATAAACACCAAATGCTAAGCTTTGTTCTAATGATTGCTCCCCTTCTTCATCATAATTAACTAATCTTGTTGATTTATCCATTCCTGATATATTTTGAAGAGAATAACTTTTATTGTGATTTCTACAAAATAGATAGTCATCATATAAATATGGATGTGATAAAGATCCTGGAAGTGAAAAGCCAAATACAGATTTACTTATAGACAATATAAGTGTCATAATCATTATCATTAGTAAAATTTTAAGTTTTTTACTTTTTTTATGCATTTGCTTTCTCCTTTCTATATAATATTGTACATTTTATTAATTATATGTTTCTTTACTTCGTATACTGCTAAAGCAATTAATGATAATATTCCTAAAGTAATTCCTGTAAATGATGCTACTTCTCTACCTGTTGCCATTCCTATTACCAAGTCTGCTGCAGATTTATCATCCGTTTTCTTACCATTTCTATCTAATTGTACATCTCTATCTTCTAAACCATATTCATTATATGAAATTAAAACATCTGCTGTATTTCTGACTGTTCCTGTATTTTCTCCTGACATTTTTCTACTTAGTATCAAAGTAATTTCTTTAGTTTCACCTGGATTAATTATTGTATTTGCTAAATTAGTATTATATGCATTTCCGTCTTTTCCTAAATACCAAGTATTATTTAGTTCTGAATTAAACGTCATTCCCTCCGGTATATAGTCAACTATTGATTTAGCATATCCTGGCACACTTCCATTATTTGTTACTTTTAATGAATATTCAACTAATACTGTTGCAAAATCTACATTTGCTGTACCTAGTTCCACTTTGGCTACAGATTTATTATCATAGTCATAAATCTTTGTGTCTTCTTTTGTATTAGTTACTGTTACTCTCTTTATAGATTTTGTTATATCTAAGTCGAATATTTTTCCATTTGTTAATCCTAAATCTATGTTATAAATATTTGAATCTTCTACTTTTAGTGTATCTGTTGCTGCTACTGTTTTATCTCCAAGCTTGGCTGATACAAAGTCTGAATCTTCTGAATCTAATAATCCAGCTACTCTATAGCTTGCTAGTCCATAAGATGCGCTATCATACTCAACTACAACAGTATATTCTCCTGGAACTACATTCACAAATGTATATTTTCCTAATTCATCTGTTGTTTTTTGAAGTTCTTTTTCATTTATATCTAATGCTATTTTTCCTGTTTTCTTATCAAATAATTTTACTGTTAGGCTAGATACTTTTTGTTCATTTTCGTCTTTTCTTCCATCTACATTTTCATCTATCCAAACTTGACCATTTATTTTATATGTACCTTGTTCTATTTTCTCATCTTCAACATTTTCATTTCCAGTTCCTTCTTCTCCAGCTTTTGGCTCTGTACTTAATCCTGAAGATTGATTAGATGTTCCTACTATTGTATGATTTAATGTATTAGTAGTAAAACTTGTATCATCTAATGAGATAGTAGCATTATTTTCTATCTTAGAAATTCTTCCTTTTTCTAGTAAATATGGTTTAGTTTTTATTGTTAATCTTGATGAAGAATTTGGATTTAATTCTAGAGAGGTTAAAATATTTCTTGAATTTATGTCATATTCTTTATTTCCATTTTTATCTTCAACTATATAACCTACTACTCTTAAGCTATTTGGTATTGTATCTGATATACTAACTGTTTCAACATTGCTACTATTATTTTTTATATTAATATAATATTCTAGTTCATCTGTATCACTTATATTGTTTTGTTCTATATTACTTGAAAGATTTGCTGATATTATATTTCTTATTAAATTAAAGTTTAAAGTTTCTAATGAATATTCTTCAGATTCATCACATTTAATTTTTGCACTAACTCCTACTTTTTTGTCTTCATTAACATTTTCTACTTTAAGTCTTATAAATACTCCATTTGTTGAACCGCCATTTAGTGTAGGATTTTTAAATGTTAATGTTCTAGTTCTCTCATCAAATGTATAATCATCATTATTTACAGATTCGATAGATAATTCTTTTGGTATTACAATTGTTGTTATTATATTATTTTTCTTTTCAAAATTAGCATTTTTTACTTCTAAATAGTAGTCTATAAAATCTCCTGCTTTAATACTTCCATTTGTTTTATTAGAACCTACAGTTCCGACTATATCACCTTTTACTACATTAATACTAAATTCATCAGTAATGCTCTTTTCAATTTTATCAGATGTTACTGTAGAAACTATTTTTTGCTCTGTAACTTCTTCCGGTTCACCTGTTACATTTTTAGTAACTACTAATTTATATTCAATAGTTTCTTCTTTTCCGACTTCTAATGTATCTATTGTTTTTTCTAATTGTTTTGTTTCATAGTTGTAAACATTTATAAGCATATCTGTCATATCTGTTGTTTGTTCTACTAATGAGATTCCTTCAGGTAAATTTGTATTTACTTTTATATTTTTAGCTGTTTCTTTTCCTGTATTTGTAACAACAACTTTATATGTAAAGATCGTTCCTTCTTTTACGTCTGAATTCTTTTCAATATTTTTCTTGGTATTTATATCATTTAGAGCTGTTTTTACTGAAATAACTGGTATTCCACTAGTTGCTATTGCAACTGGTTTTGCTAAAACTATGTTTTGTTTATTTCCTTCTTCTGCATCGTTATTGTAGTAAACAGCATAAGTAGATTTTGATGTTTGTCCATCTCCTAAATCAGCAGGAATTTTTGCCATATAATTAAAATCTATAACTTCACCATTAGGTACTTCACCTGAAAATACTAATTTATAAGATTTTGTATTTGGTGTATATGTATTTGTCCAGCTATCACCATCTACTTTTTCATTTAATTCTTCACTATAATAAGTTTCTACATCTTCTCTTTCTACACCTAAAGCACCTGTCATTGTTGTATCAAATGTAGATCCTAAGTCTTTTTCATTTTCATCTTTGTTTCCACTTGTAGGAATTGTTCCTAAAATTGTTAATCCTTCAGCATTATATCCTAAATTGTTTACTACTGTTCCAGATAATTTTATTTCTTTTTCTCCCTGCCTTGCCTCTACTTTCGCAACTCCTTCATTACTCTCTTGTGAAGTAATCTTTGCACCATCTATTTCTAATGAATTTGTTGTAACAAATCCTGTTGGTGCCACAATTCCAATATTATCACTAACATTTTTTTGTTCTCCAGTTGCTCCATTTGTATAAGCTAAAGTAACTTCTCTTTCATTTGTAGGAGCTAAATTGTCAAGAGTTAAGTCTGTTACCAATCTTAATACGGTTCCTTCTGATGTAGCTTGGGTACCATATTTTGTTTGTGTTCCGTCTAAATCAAGTGAAATAACATTTCCTTGAACATTTAAGTTATTTAGTTTTAATTCATCATCATAAATTAAACTAGCTTCTTTTACATCAATATTTTTTATTTCTTGTGGTAAAGTAATATTAATTTTTGCATCAGAGTATAAAGCATCCTCTATATGTTTTGTTTTTAATGTTGCTGTAATAACTACATTTTCATTTTTTACTACCGTTGATAAGTTTTTAACATTTACATCTAAACTAGCATTTGATGTTGGTTCTACAAATTTTGAAACACTTGTAATTTCTTTAGAAGAATTCAAGTTATTATCTTTATATCCTTCAATAGTTGCTATTTCCTTTAGTTCAGTTAAACTTGAAACTTGTCCTATAGTATATGTATTGGCTGTAATAACTTTAGAAACTTCAACTTCTAAAATTCCTTCTTTAACTATCTTACTTGTTTCTAAAACTACTTTTGGTGTATTTACTTCTAATTCTAATTTATCCTTTGAAAGAACTCCCAATTCTGTTTTATCTTGTGATAAAACTTTAATTGTTCCTTCTTCACCTAATATCTCTACTAAATTATCTTTGTTTATTTTTACTTTTTTTGTTAATATAGAATTATTTGCATCTATACCGTTAAATAAACTATTTTTTTCCACAATCTTTATACTATCTGTTAATTCTTTGTATCCTACATTCGCTCTATATGTTATGTTGTATGGAGTTTCTAATGCATTATCAGAACTTTTTAAGTTTGTGTACATATATCCCTTATTTATTTCTTCTGTCATAGAAGTTTCTGATTCTACATATGTACCTACTTGTTCTTTTAATTCATAAATATTATTTTCTACTTTTCCTTCAATGCTATTTCCTTTAACTAAAGATTTAGCTATTATATTTGATTCTATAGTTTCTTCCTCTACTTGATTATCATAAATATATGTTACAATATATTCATCTTGAGAATCCCATAGCACTTTGCCATCTGAATCTTGTTTATTTTCTTTCTTTATAGTTAAAATATCATTTTCATAGCTATAAGAAATATCTTTTCCAGTTACAATTACATTTTCAGGTTTCTCACCACTTAAGCTTGGTACATTAACTACAATTTCCTTACTTGTTACAGGCATTTTGTTATTTTCAATACCTTCTTCTATTTTAAAGCTTAGCATTGTTTTGTTATCATCATATTTTATATACCTGATTAAGTTTTGATTAACTACTTCTTTTAATTCTGCTGTCCATTCTATATGTTCTTTTAGAGTCTTTTCTATTTTTCTTTCTTTTCCTAATTTATTAATGTAAGTAGCATTTAGAGTAACTGTACTATCTTTTCCAAGAATATCTGCTTTAACTTTATCTTCCTTTTTTAATTTAATAGGTAATGATACATTTAAAACTTCTCCTGCATTTACTTCATCAAGTTCAATAACATTATCATTTATTGATTTTACATTTACATCTTCATTATCAATAATTTGATAGTTATTGTCTTTTATTGTTACTTTTGCATCTTTCAAGTATCCTGTTCCAGATACTTTAACATTTAATACTAAATTTCCACCTTCATCCACATTTAATGTAGTATTATATTCATTATTAATCGTTGCATTAAATTCTACATTTTCTTCTGTTGTCTTTGCATCTTGAGAAATACTTCCTTCAGCATATACTAAAGCTGGAATGAAGCTTGTAGCAACTAGCATTATTGTTGCAAGAGACGCCGTTATCTTATTAAGTAATCTTTGCATTTTTATCCTCCTTTAAATTAACATAACCATACATTTTTATTATACTATGAATTTACTTTAAATTCAAGCTTTTTTCGATATTTTTTATGTAAATAAATATTTTTTTGCCTTTTTATCATACTATATACTAATCTAGTTCAAAATGATTTTCAAGATACCTTTTCTTAAGTTCTCTTTATGTTGCTACGGAAGGACTTAAAGATGTTTTTATATTAAATTTATATTACAAAATTTAACTTTTGTAATATACAAAAATAAATACACCTTAAACGTTAAATTTTAACATTTAAGGTGCATTTTCAAGTACATTTTTTATTAAATTAAGTAGGTATTTATTTTTTGTTTTATTCTTTATCTTTTAAAACCTTTTTCTTAATAGCTATTACTGCTCCCGCTATAATTGCTGATGCACTTATAAATAATACTATAGCTCTATTAAAGTTTCTATTCTCACCTGTAGGTACTGATACCGTTACTTTTTGTCCACTATCTTCATCAGGTTCATTTGGTTCTAACCAATATGTTGATTCGTCTTGTGTCTTATTCTCTGATTGATAAGGTACATAATGGTTTCCTGATTTTGATAAATGCATTCTTCTTCCAAATGTATTTTTTGATTCTATTAGCTCTACCATATTAGTAAATATTAAGTTCTTATTAGATGTTGTATTAGCTAATAGAGTTGATAACACTAGTCTAACTTCTTTTCTTGAGTTTGAATAATTTGTCTTATCAGTATCTATTGCTCTAGGTATTAGATAAGCAGATAATTTATTTGAAGTTACTAGGACATTGAATGTTTTAAGATTTTGTTCATATGTGCTATTAACATAGTCGTCATCCTCGGTAGTTTTATTTCCTAATAATACATCTGATGTAACAATCTTCCATTCATTTCCATCTTCTTGATAGCTTTCTTCGTAGTTAATCTCATTTGATACATAATCTAACACATTCATTGCACTTGTTTTTACAACATTTGACCAACTAGTTGAACTTGTTTTTCCTAGATAATAGAAATTTTTATCTAAATAATCTACTTCACCTATATTGTTTACACTAATCTTATATGTCAATCTTATTGTAGCTCCACTCATAAGTTCTTCATCCAATGTTGCTTGTACTAATTCTTCTTTTCTATCTTCGACCGTCTTCATTAAAGCTTCCCTTAATCTATATCCATTACTTCCAACTTTAGTATAATATTCATTCTCAGAATAATTTTTATGTTTTTGATATACTAAGTTTGTAACAGACTGATTAGCATCAAACAATGTTTGTCCATTTGCTAATTTTATTTGAATATTTTCAAGTTCTTTTGCTATATTAAGTTGTGCTCTAGGTCTTTCTGTTAATCCTAAATCTATATTTTGTATATGGTAAGATAAGTTTTGAACATATGCTTTTGTATTATTATCATAAACTTGTGTATTTCTTCTATTATATTCAATTTCTGAATTTATAATTCCAGTTTGAGATACCATTGATGTATTATTAATTAATTCATCTATTGCTTGTTTTTGATAATTTTTAGCACTGTCAGTTTTACCATTTTGTATATCTATAGAAGCTTTTGTTACTAAATCTGTACTTGATGCTAATACTTCTGCTCTATGATTTTTAAGAGTTGCCTCATTTCCACTTAGTACTGATAAATTACTTCCTGATGAATAACTTTGTTCTTTTTCTCTATATGTGTAAACATCTTTTGCATCAGAAATATTACTACTTATATTACTTGATACAATATCATAATTATACATTTTTTGTTTATCTTCATCTACTATTGTTTCATTTGTATAAGGATTATTATCTTGATACCTTATGCCATAGTTTTGATTTGTTGTATCTCTATATCCATTTATTCCATTATAACTTGTATTTTGATTTACTCCACTTTGATATACGGTTGATTTATAATCTTGACCTGTATATGCATTTTCATTTAATCCTTTTTGTCCTATTAGATTATTTACTTGATTATTTTGATTTGTTAGTACTGTTTGAGTCGTGTCTCCATATATAAATCTTATATAGAAGTCTCCCGGTGGAACTGAGTCAAATCTATACTGTCCATCTCCTTCCGGTAATCCAACTGAATCAACTTTAAATGCTCCTTGACCTGATAATATTACTTTTGATTTATTTGTTCCACTATAATACCTTGATGCATCCTCTGTTTTATTCCAACTGCCATTGTATGTAACGCTAGACCATACTTTTTCGTTTAGATATCTTCCTGTACTAAATCCTTCTGTGTTAACTTCTTGTACCAGTTCTACTAATTGCACTGTTACACCGTTTATCTTTTTATCCCTATTTCCTTCAAAGTCAACATCTCCTGTATTATATTTACCATTTCCTATTACAGCTCCATTTGTTGCTTCGGTCCTTGCATCTTCAAATACATAACCTGATAAACTTCTCATATCTCCAGTGTTAGTATCAATTTTTAATTTTATATTTGAAGATTTATCTGTATCGTCTTGTAATCTATTTTGTGCTTCATTAGTTGAAGAAATGATATCTCCATTTGCATTTAAATCTATAGACCTTAAGCTACCTGGATTAGAATCCAAATCTATTAAACCTTCCCTAGTTGAATATCCATTTATTTCTGCAATGTTTCTCTTTCCTATTGTATCACGAATAGTTCCTCCATTTAGAAGATTTTCTTGGTCTAATTTTACTTTTCCTGAGCTGTCATTTTTTACTTTAAATGTAATGTAGGCATAAGTTAATTCTCCTGGCTCTAGATATCCATTAAATCCTGTTAAATATAATGAAGAATATCCTCTTTGTCCACTAATGGTATATCCTATATTTGCATATTTTGAACTTGCGCTAACAGTAAGATTACTGCTCTTATTACCATTTTTGTCTCCTATAAATGTATTATCTCTTGTAATTGTAGAGCCTGAAATATAATCATATTGCTCGCCATCATAGTAATCTACAATTTCATCTATTGATGTCGGTATGCTTTGTGATTGATTTTTAACTGCAATTTTATAAGTAACAAACACTTGAAGGTTCTTGCTATCTGTTGTTCCTGCATCAGATCCATCATACAAGTACTCTGATTTACGAATCTCTCGACTATATGAAAATGTTCCATTATAATCTGCATTAGATGCTCTTTTACTTGAATCTGAACCTCCACTAAAATTATACATTCCTGTGCTTAAGTTAATAGTCCAGTTTCCTTCTGCATCTGTTTCTGATTTCTTTTTATTATACAAATATTCTTGTTTCTTTCCGTTTACTAAAAGTGTTGTCTTATATAAATCTTTAGAAAGCCATAAATCAGCATTTTCTCTTAACTTTAGACCAAAATCTACACGTCTACTTTGATCAGATGAGCTTGTGTATAAGTATGGATATCCCATATAGGTTCCACTTCTCCACAAATTATCTACATCTTCTAGCACAAATTGGTTTTGTTTTGGATAAGATTCTGTTCTTGCATTTATAAATGTGTCATTTATAAATGTCCATACACTATTTATCTCAGTTTCGGCTACCCTCAGCTTCCTTAATTCATATTTAAATGCTTCTTCATATACACTATATCCATAGTACAGAACACCGAAATCTTTATTAAGATATGTAGAATTCATAGTTGCTTTGGTTGATTGCTTAAAGTCTCTCGAGTTTGTTGTCATTTTCTTAAATATCTCTAAAGCATCATAATATCGCAATGCTCCAGCATTTGGTCCTGTACCCGAGTAACTTATGTAGTTACCCGAGCTATCTTCCAGTTTAGAATATAGTCCGGTAAGCCTTTTTGTTTCCTTGATAATTATTCGGTGATGAATTTATATGTGCAAATTTACTATTGAAATTATCTCTCGTAGTTTCTCTAGCTGTTGAATATCCTCCACTTAAATTATCCCTATAAACAGTACTTTCATATCTCATTCCGTCATAGGTAAATACTACATAGTATTTATGCATAGGATTTAATCTTCTAAATCCATATTGTCCATCTTTATCTGTTGTGGTAGCAAATAATCTTTGTCTTGTATTTGCATCAAACAGCTCTACCTGTATTCCTGCCATATTTAGAGAACCATTTTGCTTTTTACCATTATAGTCTCCTAACTTAATTGACGGCATATCTTCCCATACATTTCCTCCAAGATACATATCTATCTCTTTTCCTGGTAATGTTACTATTTCACCATCTCCTCTAAAGCCTACTGATGGCGTCGCTGGCGTTGGTGGATTTGTTGGCGTCTGTGGTATTTGAGGCGTTGTTGGTGGATACCTTGGTGGTGTCGGTGTTGGTGGATATGTTGGTGTTGCTGGGGTTGATGGATTGTTTGGTGTATTCATTTGCGATGGTGGTGTTAACGATGGTGTCGCTGGTCTTGATACAACATCCAATTTTACTGCTGGTTGGATTTTTTCAATATTTGCTGTTACAGTAATGTCAGTAATTTTTGTGGCTATAACAAGTCCCATCTTTTGTAATTTTAGGCTTAAATCATTGACAGCTGCCTCTATAGCCTTAGTTCTATCTGTATAGTTAAAAGCATAACCTTTTTGTCCACTTAGCCCAGGGATATTAAGAAAACTATTAGGAGTTGACGTAACATTGTAATATGTATAAGTTTTTGTTGTAGTAACCGATTCTATGTTATTCCATCCATGTTCTTTTACAAACTTATTATAGTCATCCCAGCTATAATTCTTGCATGTCCATGTAGTCTTTGTGCCGGTTATGATTATTTACCACTATTGTTATGTCAAAAAGATTATAACTTGTAATATCTTCTGTATGTCCAATACTACCCCCTGGATAAAATTGTGATCCTAAAGCTAAACCATCAGTTACAGAAATATCAACATTTACACCTGATATTCCCCATCCGCTTATCTCACTTGCTATTTCATTTTCAAGCCCAGCTTTCACATTCTCTGCAATTTCCCTTGATTTATCGGCTATAGAACCTCCTCCATTTATCCACATATCGTGAAATACATTATACTCATAAGAAAGTTGTTTTATTATCCAATCTGAACCGCTCTTTGATAGTCCTAGTGAAAGACGTGAATCACGTAATGCATCATACATTACATTTGCATTGTCCTGCATCATCTTAAATTTAATTTTTTGAGATCTATAAGTATAGGCTCGATATACTGAGCCACCATTAGTAATCTTTTTTAAGTAATTAACTTGTACTATTGGTTTTATTTCTTTAATATCTGCATCCCCTGCATAATATCTAATATAGAAAGTTTGACCAAATCTAGGGAATTTATTTTGTATATCTCTTCCATTTGCATCAATTAATGAAAATTGTGAATTATCTATATTAGTAGATGTTCCATTACCATAGATAATCTTTGCTATCATTTGACCTTTACAAAAAGTGTTTCCAGATGTTTGACCAATATTTTGTCCAGTAATCTCTTTATAAACAAGTTCTCCCATATTTTCATTACCACTTATTGCACGTATATTTTGATTTTGAAAATTAAGAGTATAAGGACCTACTGTATATGTTTTATTGCTTTGATCAACCATTATTTTTAAACTACTATCATTTTCATTTACTGGAGAATATGAAAGTCCTAATTTTTGACTGCCATTTAATGCTCTATATACAAAGTTCGCAAATTGTGTTGCTCTTCCTTGTAATCCAGTTCTTGTTGTTGTAGTAACATTAACAGATTGACTTGAATCAACAAGACAGCTGGTACCACCAGTATAAGCACTCCAATCTCTAGAAGCCCATACAACATACTGGGTATCTTCAATTGATCCTCCGAATGCTCTTATATATGCTATACTTTGTGCCATTTCAGTTGTTTTATCCAGTGTATATGTGACTTCTTCCGCTCTACCTCCACCTGCACTATCAGGAACAGGAGTTTGACCAGGAGCATAATATTTTCTTAGTGTTAAAGCCCAACCATGTCCACCGCAAAATGTATTACCATCTGAAATAAAAGTATACATATGGTCAGTAGGTACACCACTAAGCGAACCTGCTGTAAAACCACCAGCAGCAGTTGCAGATATTTTATTTAGCTCTTTTTCTTCTTTATCAGATTGATAGATATTAAAAATTTTTCCTGCTTCAATTATACCAGCAATTAAAACTGCACTTAGAAAAGCTGTTATAATTATTGATTTTATCTTTTTTCGCATCTTTACCTCCTTTCTGTAATCATTCTTATATTTTTATTTTTCTTTCTAATATCTTCTTAACATAAAATGTAACTAAAGCTATTGCTATTATTATGCTCACTGATATTACTATAAGCTTTGCTGCATTACTGTCAGAACTTGTAGATAAATAAATTTGAGCTGATTCTGCTTGATGCTTTTCTAATTCTGACGTCGTAACTTCTTCTATACCATATTGATTGTATGTGCCTCTTATCTCAGAAGAATTTGTTATTACTTCTCCGTTTTTGTTGTTTTTATTTTTAATTAATACTAATTTTAGAGTCTCTGATTCACCTGATTTGATTAATTTATTAGACAAGCTTGAATTTATTGCTTCATTATTATCATTAACATACCAATCTTGATTTAATTCAGAAACAAACTCCATACCATCCTGTAATTTATTAGCAATTTGTGTTACATAACCATCTATGTTACCTTCATTTTTTACTTCTACACAGTATTCAATAATAAGAGTAGAATTTTCTATTTTTGCGTTGTTCACTTTTAAATTTGCAATATAATCGTTGTAATCATATGTTTCTGATTTTTCCCCATCAACTAATGTAATTTTTGATATTTTATTGTTTACAGTTATGTTAAAGTTTTCTGTATCTATTAAACCTAGGTCTATGTTATACACATTTTCTTCACCTAAAGTTATAATATTAGTTGCAGCTTTGCCGAAATTTTCAGCCTTTTCTATTTCACTATTTTCTATATTGGTATTTTCTATAAAGTCATTGTTTTCATTTTCTGCAGTTTCTCCTGCTTGATAATTTACAACTTTATAAACTTTATTATCATAATCTGCTATAACAATATATTTACCACTATATAAATCTTCAAATTTGTATTCACCATTGTCATTAGAAAATTCGATAATATCATTTCCATCTTTATCTTTTACATAATCTTTTTTATTAATGTCATATAGTTTTAACATAATGCTTGACATCTTTGTGTCATTTTCATCATGTGCTGAGTTATTATTTTCGTCATACCATACTTCTCCTGAAATAGAATATATATTTTCTTTTTCAACTAGATTTCCATCTTTATTAACAATATTGAAATTTGATGAACCTTCAATTTGTTGTTTGATTTTCTCAGTAGGAAAATCTATATCATTAACTTTTACTTCTACTTCATTTTCTATCTCTTTTATTTGACCAATGCTATCCAAAAGATATGGCTTTGCAACTATAGTTACTTTTAGATTTTTATATGGTTCTACATTTTCATATACTGTTGTATTCAATAAATCGTTTTCTTCTGTATATGTATTATCTCCGTTCTTTACGGTATAGCTGACTAACTGTAATTCATCTGGTAATCTATTGAAAACACTAATTTCTGCTGTTTCTTTTGATTCATTTTTTACATCTACATAATATTCTACTTTATCACTATCTAGCATTTTATATGAAATATTACTACTAAAACTTGCTGAAAAACCTTTTAAGTCTTGAACTGTTCTTGTATATGTATTTGATTTAACTTCTTTATCAGAACCTTCGTATGTCGCCTTAGCAACTAAAGATATTTTTTGACTTGGCTCATCTGAACTTATAACCTTAGCCGTAAATTCAAATGATTTAAATGATTCCAAAGATTCTATGTTATATGATAAAACTCTTGTTTCTTTGTTAAAATTTCCACCTTCACATTTTAATATATCTATGTATTTTGGAATATTTATATTTACATTCATATTTTTGAAATCTTCAGCTGAATATGATTCTAATGATAGATTGTAATTTATTTCATCACCTATTTTTACGTATTCATTACTTTGTTCAGAATATATTTCCATCTCAAATATTCCTTCTGTTATAGTGTTTTCAAATGATGCTGTACTGTCTTCTAACATATTTTCAGCTTTAAGTGATGTTCTAAAAGTAACTGTTTTATCAACTTCTGAAAGGAATCTTACAATATATGTAAATTCTACTGTTTGTCCTGGTTCTATTTTGTCAATATTATTTGTTAAAGTTTCATCAAATATAAAATAGCTATCATCAACCTCTTCATTTTCTATTTTTTCTATATGGAAAAATTCAGAGTCTTCCGGCCTTTGTGCTGTTATAGTTACATTCTCAGCTGCTTTTCTTCCCGTGTTTGTTGCACGTACAATATATTGTACATATTTTCCATTAGGTATTTTGTCTCCATTTTTTATTTCATCACCTACATTGTAATCCGTAGCTGTTATTTCTGTTTTTACTATTGGGATGTTTTCTGTTTCTATACTTAATAATTTTGAAGAAACTATATTTTTTGATGTTCCTTCTATTTCTTCATCATTGTAATATATACCAAATATTGAATATGCTCTATTTTCATAGTCTATGTTTTGTGGTATTGCTCCATTATATGTGAATGTTATTTTTTGCGCTGGTGCTACTTCTGATTTAGCAACTATTAGATATGATTTGCTTGTGTCTTTCTTTTCTAAAGACCAACCGTTTTGTTCATTTGCTAAGTCATATGTTGCTCCGCCATTTTCTGAATAATAAATATCTGCATCTATTCCTTCTACACTAACTGGTGTGTTTATATTTATTGAATATGTAGAATTTAAATCTGTATTGTTTCCATCTACTGATTTTGTATCTTGTTTAGGAAATCTTCCTAATATCATTAATCCTTTTGTATTTTCCTTTAAATTGCTAACAGCTATTCCACCAAAACTTGCTCGTTTTTCTACATCATTTGCTTTGATAAATAATGATTCGTCTTTACTTATGCAAGATACTGTTTCATTTACTGTGCCATAATTGGATGTTACAAAACCTGCTGGAGCTGCTATCTTTATTGGTGTATCTACTGATTTTACCTCGTCCTTAATCCTATTAGTATATTGAAGAACTATTTTTTCATCAGCATTTACTGCTAAATTATCTAAGGTTAAGTCTGCAACTATTTTTACAACTGTTCCATTAACATTTGGTAGTTCAGAATACTCTGTTTGCGTTCCTTCTAATCTTAAATAAATATTGTTTTCCTTTGTTTCAAATGTTACTGGTACTAATTCATTTTCATAAATTAATCTAGCATCTTTTAATTTTACTCCTGTTATTTGATTTGGAAGCGTAATTAATAATTCAGGGTTTTTATATAATAAATCTGTAATATCATTTTTTTCTAGTGTTGCTGTAATCACAACGTTTTCATTTGTCACTACTGTTGATAAAACATTTTTATTTATGCTTATACTAGCATTTGATGATGGTTCTACAAGAGTAATTTTGTTTTCAATATGATTATTAGAAACTTCATTTCCTTGTAAAACACCTGTTACATCTATGCTTCCATCAATTTCATTTTTGTTTTCTATTGTTTTTAATGTGTAATTTGTATTTGTGTTAAAAACTTTTTCTAAGTTTAAACTTATATATCCTTCAGATGTTGGCTTGCTGGTTATAAATTTTAATCCAAAACTGTTTATATTTAATTCTAGATTATCTTGTTTTAATGTACCTATTTCTTGATTTTGACTATCTAGGACTTTTATTGTTCCTTCTTCTCCAAGCACATTTACTAAATCTTTTTTATTTACTGCAATTTTTCTAGTTAATATTTCATCACTTAAGTTACTTTCTTTAATCTGAATTTCATCTACTAAATCTTTAAAGCCTATGTTGATTTGATAGTTTGTATTAAATTTTGTTTCTAACTTGTTTTCTGCTTTAGATAAATTTGTGTATAAATATCCTTTATTAACTTCTTTGTTTCCAGTAATACTTGTTTCTAATAAATTTCCTATTTGTTCACTTACATTGAAAGAAGTTTCTTCTGTTTTTGCTTCTATATCTCTATCATCTATTGTTTTTGCTGAAACTATTGCAAGTGATTTTAAAGTAGTATCTTCCATTTGAGATTCATATATAAAAGTTACTAAAACTTCATCGTTTGATTCCCAATTTAATTTTTTAGAATCGTGTTCTTCTTTGCTATTGTTTGCATCTTCGCTTACATTGTTGTTTGAGTTATTTGTATTTTCTGCTGTGTTGTTGTTTTCGTTCTCTGTTGAGTTGTTTGTTGTATTATTTTCATTGCTTGTATTTTCTTCTACTTTATTTGTATTATTGTCATTAGATTCATTTGTACTAGCAGCTAAACTTTTATCATTATATTTATTATTTATAATTAATATTTGATCCTGATAGGTATACTCTTTTCCAGATACAATTATCTTACTAGGCTCCTTATCCTGTATTTTTGGAACATAAACTTGAATTGTTTTGTCTATTAGAGGAATTGTGTTATCTTTAACTCCACTTGAAATTAAGAAGCTTACTAATGTTTTATTTTCATATTTTAGATATCTTTTTAATTCTTGTTTTATCGTAACTTTAGCATTTTGATCCCATTTAGTTTGCTCTTGTTCATTATCTATATTGCTACTTACTTCTTGAGTATCGTTTTGTTTTACTTCATTTATCATATCTTCTTGAACTGCTTTATCTGATACTACAACATTTGAACTCTCTTGTTGTACATTCTCATTTGCAGCATATGCTATAGCTGGCATTAAGTTTGACCCAACTAAAGTAAGAGAAACTATTATAGATAAAAATTTCTTTGAATAATTATACATTATTATCCTCCTATTTTTTTATTAGCATAACCCTTTAAGGATCAGTAGCTTTAAATTTACTTTTATTAGCATTTTAGCTTTTCTTTGTAATCATTTAATTAAAAAAAATTAATCAATTTAATACTAATACGTTGTTTTTTTTTTTTCAATATTGCTTTTTTTTTAATTTTTTATAACCATTTACGGAAGCACTTTTTAGACATTTAATATTACTTTTAGATTACATTTTTGTTTTATTGGTTGCTTTTTTGAGCGTTTTATAGCCTTAATTTCGCAGATGCGTAAACGTTTTCCATTGTAAAATTTCTGTGAACATATAAGGTATATTTATAAGTAAAAGTTAACATTTTACAAATAATTAAATATAATTTTAAATATAATTAGTAGTAACAATTTCTTTTTTTTATCATATAATATTATAGTTAATAGGAGGTATGTATTTATGAATGATAATGACTTTAACGAAATGATTAAAAAAGCTCAATCTATGATTCAAAATAATCAAATTCCTGATGATATTAAAGCTTTAGTAAATAACCTACAAAATTCTAATAGCAATACTTCTAATGTATCTTATAATAGTTCAAATAATGTAACACCTAATTGTTCCTCTAATGTTTCAAATAATGCATATAATACATATAGAAATAATAATTATAAAAATGGTACTTATACAAGTAATTCATATAATTATAGTTCAAATTATAATCCTTCATCTAATCATACAGGAAGCTCTAATTCAAATTATAATTCTAGAGATTTTAATAAAACAAATATTAATTCAAATATTCAAGACAAGAATAATTCGTCAAATAATACTTATTCAAGTACAAGTAATGAACAGAATAATTCAAATAATAATTTAAATTCTTTGAATATAGATATGGAAACTTTAATGAAGATTCAAAACATAATGTCTAAAATGAAAAATAGTAGCGATGATGATATGAGTAAATTACTTTTATCTTTAAAGCCTTACCTTAGAAATGGGAAAAAAGAAAAAATTGATGAATATATTCAATTAATAAAAATGGGAAAAATGACCCAACTTTTTGACCTTTTCGGTGGTGAAAAGAAATGAATTTCTTAAATTTTTTACCTATTGATCAGGAGGGAAAGATTAATTTATTTGGCTTTAGTTTTTATACTGATGATTTATTGATTCTAGCAATTCTATTTTTTCTTTATTCTCAAAAAATAAATGATCAATTTTTATATATTGCTTTAATTTTATTATTAATAAAATAAATAATCGCTTTTTTAAATCATATTGTTTAAAGCGATTATTTTTTTAATAAATTTTAATTATTTTTTATTAATTTTTAATTATTTTTATTAATTTTTAATTATTTTTATTAATTTTTATTGATTTTTATCTATTTAGTTATTTTTTTACTTAATAAATTTATTTCTTTTTCTGATAAGCCTGTCCAGTCTTTTATATTTTTTATATCTATTCCACTTTTTAATAATTTTTTTGCAATTTCATATTTTCCTTCTCTTTTTCCTTCTTCTTTTCCACCTAACCATGCTTTTCTTTCTTTTTCCATAAATATTTCTGCTAACATTGTTTTTTCTCCTTTCATAAATAATTTTTTTATCTCATTTATTTTCTGTCGTGATAACTTTGTGGATGATATATTACAAAGATATTCTATTATCATATCTTTTTCTTTTTGTGATAAATATTCCTTACTTATTTTTATATAATTGTCTTGAAGCTCTTTTTCACCTTTAGTTTTTTCTAGTAAAATTATTTTACTTAATGCTCCTTTTTCTTGAAGTAATTCACTATCTTCATAATCATTTGCATCAAATATAGTATATTTTCCATATTCTGCCCTATATCCTGGCATTTTAACTTGTCTACTGCTTATATGCTTTTCAACATTCCACTTATTTTTTCCAATATACAAAACTATTGGTATAACTAATGGATATTTTCTATTTACTACATCCTCTTTGTTGGAATACCAATAATTAGTTATTATTGCGGTTACATATTCCATTATTCTTATAGGCATATTGTAGTCAATTCTTGATTGGTGCTCAATTAGAAAAAATACATCCATATCTTTTCTTTTATAAATAATATCTGCTTCTCTATTTAAATAACTTTTTGTAATTAAACTAGTTTCATATCGTTCTAGCATATCTGCTTTTATTTCTTTATTTACTTTTGAAAGTTGTAATACTCTATTTATAAATAGAGCTACCTCGTTCTTATTAGATAATATTTTTCTAATGCTTGTATCATGTGAATTATGAATTATATTTTTTTCATAATTATATTGTTCTTCTTTTTCTCGTATTTTTTCTGATAATTTAATATTTTTTATAATTTTTCTTTCAACATATATTAGATAATTTATATATTTAATAAAATTTGTTGTTTCTTTTGTTTTATTAATATTCTTTATTATTGAATCATCAATTATTATATTTGATTCAATTACATTTTCATTAGTATAACTTTTTTCTTTTTTTAAGTTATAATTTTTTTGCATTTAAACGTCCTTTCTTTACATTTTATAATATATACGATTTTTCGTCAACAATTAATCAACAAATAAATAATAATATGAAGATTTTTTAGATTTAATTTGGAATTTTTGTGAATTTAATAAAATTAAATTAATAAAAATAAATAAAATTAATTAAAGAATAAATTAGTTAAATTTAAATTAAAATTAAATAAATAAAATCAAATTAATAATTAATAAATTTAATTAAAACTAATTAAAAACGATAAAAATAATTTAAAAATAATTAAAAAAAAAATTAAATAATTAAAAATTAATGACTATTAAATATAATATTTACTAGATATAAAATACAGATTTTATATCTAGTAATTCTTATTTTATCTTACAATTTGCATATAAGATGAAACTGTTGTGTCTTCTGTAATCTGAGAGGCATTCATACCTAAATATTGAGCAAATATCGCTCTTGCAACTGGAGCAGTATAACCACCATGTTCACCGTTTTTTACATAAACTGCTACTGCTATTTCAGGATCATCAAATGGTGCATATCCGACAAACCAAGCATTAGTTCCATTATTGGTTGATGCAGAACCTGTTTTTCCTCCAACTTCTATATTAAAATCTCTAAAATATGAATATGCTGTTCCTGCATCATCACTTGTAACGCCTTTCATTCCTTGTCTTATTGTTGCTATAATATCTGCGCTTAACTGCAAGTCGCTTCCACTATTTCCATTTTTATTAAGAAGACTATTTACATATTCTTCTATTTCATTTCTTGAAACTTGTGTACCATCAGGATTATTTATAGATTTTACTACTGTAACTTCTATATTTTTTCCTCCATTTGCAAGCATTGCTGTGTACTTTGCCATCTGAAGTGGAGTAAAGTCGTTATACAATTGTCCAATAGCTGTTTGAATTGTTTTTCCACCTGTCCACTCACTGTCTACCTCATTACTCGATAATGTTCCTGCTATTTCGTCAGGAAGTTCTACACCAGTCTTTTGTCCTAATCCAAATGATTTTGCAACTTCTGATAATTTTTCAATACCAACTCTTCTTCCTGTTTCATAGAAGAAATAATTGCAAGAGTGTTCTATTGCTTGGACTACATTTTGCCATCCATGTCCACCTCTTAACCAACATTTAGGTTGATAATCATTATAATATTTATAAATATAAGTATCATTTATCTTAGTATTTAAATCTATAGCTCCGCTTTCCAATCCTGCTATTGCTGTAACTAGCTTAAATGTTGAACCAGGAGCTGATTTATCAGATATTGCTTTATTTACTAGTGGATGTCTTCCATCATTTAAATATTTATTCCAATTTTCCTGACTTATACCATCCGTAAACAAAGATGGATTATAGTTTGGATAACTTGCCATAGCAAGTATCTCTCCTGTTTTTACGTTAATAACAACTGCTGAACCTTCACTTGCTTTTGTCGCACCACTTAATACACCATTTTGCATATCTTCAATATCTTTTGCCAATGCTTCTTCTGTTGCTCTTTGCAAATCTGCGTCAATTGTTAAAACTAAATCACTTCCTGTTATTGCCGCTTCTGAAATATATTCATCCGTAACAACTCCGTCGACAGACATATCAATTTGTTTTATACCATCTTTTCCCTTTAAATATTTTTCAAAAACTTTTTCTATACCTGTTTTTCCTATTACATCGTTTTGTTTATATTCTGGATTTTTTTCTAAATCATCTTGCGAAATTGGTCCTACATAGCCTAATATGTGTGAAGCAAGTTCTCCATAAGGATATGATACAGTTGGCTCAACATAAGTACTTATTCCTGGAAAACTAGAACCCATTTCATTAAATTTTGCATAACTTGCATTACTTATATTTCCTGCAATCTTCACTGATTTTGTATTACTGTATCCGTCTTTTTCTATTAAATACCTTAACGTTATAATTTTTCTAGCATCTTCAACATTATCGGCATTTACCTCATATTTGTCTTTAAAAAAATTAAAGGCTGTTTCTGCATCAAAAGATGAATCAATTTTGTTTGCTACTTTCCAACTTTCTACATCTATATTTTTAAATTCATAAGGATTTATTTTTATTGGAAAATTATCAATATAATTGTCTCCATTTTCTTCAAGAGTTTTTGCAACTTGTAAAAGTGTATTGTTAAGAGTCTCATTATCTATTTTTGTTTTGTAGATTTCCACATTATAAAACATTTTGGTGGATACTAATTTGTTTCCGAGATGAATCTAGTATATTACCTCTAGTAGCTGTAATTACTTTTTCTCTAGTAAGTCTTGTATTCGATGTTTCTCTATATTCTTCTCCGTGGACTATTTGCAAATTAAATAATGCAACAAGAAGTATAATACCAATTATATAGACTAATGCAATTAAGATATTAAATCTAATTTTAGTATTATTTTTATTATTTTCTTTTTTCAATTTTTCCTCCACTATATTTAATTATTTTAAAAATATCTAGTAATTAATTTTTTATTTTTAAATATATTTTCTAAATAATATCCTAATTTTTTTATTCCTGGATAAAATATTATTACTAAAAATACATTATATATTGTTTCTATCAATAAAGTAATAATAAATGCCAATATTTCAACTTCTATATGAAATTTTAAAATATTAACAACATACATTCCTATTTCAAATAAAATTGTTGCACCTGCTGTCATTAAAATAATTGTTACTCTATTATCTTTTGAAAAGTTTTTGTCAAAATATTCTCCAAGCAAACCTATTATTGCAAAAAATATTCCAGTGAATCCCAAACTTCTTCCTATTAATGAATCTAATATTAGTCCAAATATTAGTCCAAATATTCCTCCAATTTTTTTTCCAGCGAATAATCCTAAAAATAATATTAAAATTATAAATATATTTGGCATAATCCCTCTAATTGAAAACCATGAAAAAAAATTAATTTGTAAAAAATATATTATATAAAAAAGAAGTATTATAATGCATATTCCTTTAAATTTTTTCAATTTTTTTCTCCTTTACTTAAATTACTGGATTATTACTATTTTATTTGCAAAATACAGTTATTTTATAATTTGCTACTATTTTTGAGGAGTGTACTCTTTTTACAAGCTAGATTTACTTTACCATCCATATTTTGGTTTATTGTGTTATTACTAATACTGTTTCTAATTTAGAGAAATCTGTTGCTGGAGTAACTAGAGCATATCTGTCTAGCTCATTTTGAGTATTAACTACACCGTTTATTGTTCCAATTAATATTCCTTTTGGAAAAATTCCTCCAAATCCTGATGTAACAACTTGGTCTCCTTGAAGTATGCTAGTTTCAACTGGAATTGAAGTTGCTCTTAAATTATTTATTTCTGATAATGTTCCTTTAAGTAATATACTTTCTGCAGATGTTGATATTGTCGCACTTACTGTGCTTGCCGTATCTATAATAGTCTGAACTTTTGATGTAGTATCTGTTACTGATAAAATTCTTCCTACTAATCCTGACTCAGATATAACAGGCATATTTTCTTTTATTCCGTCATTTGTTCCAACATTAATAATTACTATTTTATCGTAATTGCTATAACTTCTTTCTATTACATTTGCTGGAACTGTTGCATAATCTGCATATTTATTTTTTAAATTAACATAGTCCTTTAAAGTATTATTTTCTGATTTTAATATTTCTAATTCTCTAACTTGTTCTTTAAGCTTAGAATTTTCTTCTCTTAAAGCAGAATTTTCATTTTTTAGTTTTTCTATATCGCTTATTTGTTGCTCGTTTCCCGTTACTTTATTCTTTATAAAAATATATCCATTTTGGAATGGCATAAATAATTTACTTATTGCTGTTTGCATATTTTGCATATGATTAGTTCCTAAATTAGATAATATTACTACTACAATTAAAACAATTATTGTAATAATTATTCCAATAATCCCTGTTTTTTTGTGTTTCATTATGCCCTCCTTTTTTATTTAATTATAACTTGTTAGTTAATTTTATAATGTATTTTTTCTATTTATTAATATCTTCCTCATTTTTTCAAAATTTTCTAATGTTTTTCCTGCTCCTATTGCTACACAGTCAAGTGGTGCATCTGCAATAAATGTTTTAATTCCTGTTTTTTTAGTTATTAAACTATCTATATTCCTAATTAATGCTCCTCCTCCTGCTATATATATACCATTTTGCATAATATCTGATGAAAGTTCAGGTGGCGTAACAGATAATGTGTTAATGATTGCTTCTATTATTTCATTTATAGGCTTTTCCATAGCTTCTTCTATTTGCTTTGAAGAAATTTCAATATTTCTAGGAAGTCCTGTGTCTATATCTCTACCTCTTATTTCTTTTGTAATTTCGGTGACTAGTGGCATTGCACATCCAAGCTCAATTTTTAAATTTTCTGCTGCCGCTTGTCCGTATTACTATTTTTGCTTTTCTTTTTAAATATGAAACAATTGCCTCATCAATTGCATCTCCTGCAATTTTTATTGATGTTTTAGCTACTATTCCTCCTAATGAAATTACAGCTACTTCTGTTGTTCCTCCACCAATATCTACTATCATTATTCCATTCGGTTCTAAAACATTTAATCCTGCTCCAATTGTAGATGCCATAGGCTCATCTAATAAATACACTTCTTTAGCCCCTGCTTGCAAAAAGGCTTCTTGTACTGCTCTTTCTTCTACTTCCGTAATTCCTGATGGTACTCCAACAACAATTCTCGGTTTGCCTGCATTATATTTTTTGCATACTTTTCTAAGCATGTTTTTCAGCATTAAACCAGTGGCCGTAAAGTCAGCAATAACTCCTTCTTTCATTGGCCTTACAGCTCGTATATTTTCAGGGGTTCTTCCTAACATTTCTTTAGCATCCATTCCTGTTGCAACTATTTCTGAAGATGAACCATCTATTGCAACTACAGATGGCTCTCTTAAAACAATACCTTTACCTTTTAAGGTAATCAGAATATTAGCTGTTCCTAAATCTATACCAATGTCTTTTGAGCTAAAGTCTAATAATTTCATCTTTAAAATCCCTTCTCGAAAATATACTTTCATATTTATTACGACCTATTACTATATGGTCTATTAACTTAATGCCTACAATTTCTGATGCCTTATATAATTTTTTTGTAAAATTTATATCTGCCATGCTAGGTGTCGGATCTCCACTTGGATGATTGTGAATTATTATTATTCTATCTGCATCTTGCTTTATAATTTCTTGCAATATTTCTCTTATATCTAAGTTTATTGAGTTTATTTTTCCTTTGGCAAAATCTATTATTTTTGTAATATAATTTTTAGTGTTTAAAAGAATTATTTTAAACATTTCTTGCTTTTCCATTTTAAATTCTTCAAGAAATATTTCAGCAACATCTTTCGGATACTTGACTTGAATCATTATATCATTTTCCTTGCACATCCTTTTGGCAAGTTCACAGACAGATTTTAATTGGATTGCTTTTACTTTTCCTATTCCTTTTATATTTACCAAGTCTTTTAAAGACAGATTTTGTAATCCTTTTAGCGAATCAGACATCAAAAGAATTCTATTAGCGATGTCAATAGAATTTTCTTCTTTAGTTCCTGTTTTAATAATTATTGCCAATAATTCTGCATTTGATAACATATTTTCACCATATTTTTCGAGTTTTTCATACGGTCTTTCGCTCTTTGGCAACTCTTTAATTCTTAGTGGCATAAAAATCCTTTCTGCCCCCAAATAAAATAAATTTTCCTTAAATTAGAACTTTCTATAAATAAATATAGCTATAGCTATTCCTATTATACTAGATACATTAATTTTAAATAGTAAACCTAACGTTAATTGTACTACTCCTAAATCTAATGTAATAGGGTCAACTAATCCAAAATCCATGCCATAACCTAACCAATTAAGCCATGATATTCCTGAAGTTAATTGTCCTATTAATCCTCCAATAACTATACCACATAATATAAATATTATTAATACTAAAGTACCTTTTTCTCTTGTAGCCATCTTTACCTCCATTTTTCTTACGGAAACGTGTTTTTTTTATGAAAATATTATATATGTATTTGGTTTTTTTTTCAAGTTATTTTTATAAAAAGTATTCCTTTTTTGAAATTTATATGTTATAGTATTTTTTATAAGGAGGTCTCAATGAAATTTCAAAAGCTTAGTGAAAATAAATTGAAAATAATTTTATCAAATGATGAATTACCAAACAGCAAAAGTTTTGATGATTTTGTTTCTGATTCTTCTGATGCAAGGCATACTTTTTTAGACATTTTAGAAAAAGCATACAATGAAGTTGGCTTTAATACTAGAGATTATAAAATAAAAATAGATGCTTTAGCCCTAAAAAATGGTAATTTTGTTTTTACTGTAACTAGACTTGTTAAAATGAAAAATAATCTAAAATCTGCAAAACCTAAAAAAATTCTAAAAGAATATAATTCTAATTATGCAATCTATAAATTTGAAAGCTTTGAAGATTTTTGTAATTTCTGTGAATTTGCTAAAAAAATTAATTTATATAATTTAAATAATTTTGCTAAAAAAATTGAATTATATTTATACAATAATAATTATTATTTATCTATTTACAAAATAAATGAACAATTTAATAATATTGGAAAATTTTATAGTTCAATTACAGAATTTTGTAAATTTTATTCTAGTAGAGACTTATTTATTTCTTTATTAAAAGAAAAAGGAAAAATGGTTATAAAACATAATGCTATAGAAATTTGTCAGAATAATTTAATATAATTTAATACATTTTATAAAAAAATTACAATAGTTTTTGTTGTTTGTTGTCACTACGCACAACTGCAAACTATTGTAATTTTTTATCTTTAATTTTTAACTTTTTATTTTTAATTCTTTATTTTTATAATTATAAAATTTTATTCTAGTATTTCTAGTCCTGCAAATTTTGCCATTAACCTCTTATGTCCAGCTTTTTCAAAGTCAATATCAACTTTTATATCATCCCCTTCAGATTCTAGTTTAGATATTACACCTTGACCAAATTTCTTATGATATATTTTCTGTCCTACTTTATATTTGCTTAAATCAATATCTGTATTTTTCTTAGCCTGAATTGATGCTAAGAAACTTTCTGCTGTTCTTCCAAATTTAGTAGTAGATCTGTTTTCGTTACTTGAGAAATTACTGCTTTTATCTACTTTGTATGTGATTACATTACTAGATTCTATTTTGTTATAATGATTTTTATATTTCCAATCAAAGTTAGTATCTTCAAAGTCTTCGTCCTCAAGTTGTTCATTCATTGCATCTTCATATCCATCCAATACTTCTTTAGGAATTTCTTTTAAAAATCTAGATGGAGGATTATAACTTGTAGAACCAAAGATTGTTCTTCTTTTTGCAAAAGTTATAAACAAATTTTGTTTTGCTCTTGTAACTCCTACATAAAATAGCCTTCTTTCTTCTTCAATATCTTCAGGGTTGTCCATAGATTGATGTCCTGGAAATATTCCTTCTTCTAAGCCAACTAAGAATATTACTGGATATTCTAGTCCTTTTGCACTATGTAATGTCATTAAAGTTACTACATCATCAGATTCTTCTAGATTATCTGTATCACTTGCTAAAGATATACCATTTAAGAATTCTACCAATGTATTGTCTGCAGATTCTTTTTCAAATTCATTTGCAACTGTTACAAATTCTTCAATGTTTTGTATTCTTGTTTCTGCTTCTATAGTATTTTCATCTTTCAAGGATTGAACATAACCAGTTTTATTTAAAACTTGCATTATTAACTCTGATATTGAACATTCCGTAGTTTTCAATTCTTCTATTGTGTTAACAAATTCCTTTGTATTTTCATATATTCTAGGAAGATATTTATCTGCACTTTTAATCGCTTCATACATAGAAATATTATTCTCTTCTGCTATTTCTCTTAAATTTTCTATACTTGTTTTTCCTACGCCTCTTTTTGGCTCATTTATAATTCTTTCTAAAGCAAAATTATCAGATTGGTTCGCTATTAGTCTTAAATATGCTATTGTATCTTTTATTTCTTTCCTTTCATAGAACTTTAGTCCACCTATTATTTTATAAGGTATATTTTCTATTCTTAGTTTATCTTCTATAGCTCTTGACTGTGAATTCATTCTATAAAGAATTGCAAAATCTGAGTATTTTAGGTATTCTTCTCGTTTTAGTCTATTTATGTTTTCTATTAAAAAATTGGCTTCTGAATATTCGTCGTTTCCGCAAAATATATACGGAAGAGTGCCTTCGCCATTATTTGTCCATAGCTTTTTTTCATATTTATTCTGATTATTTTTTATTACTGCATTTGCAACTTTTAAAATATTGCCTGTACAACGATAATTTTGCTCTAGTTTTATTATTTTAGTTCCAGGAAAATCTTTTTCAAAATTTAAAATGTTAGAGATATCAGCACCTCTAAATCCATAAATACCTTGGTCATTATCACCCACAACTGTTATATTTCCATACTTTGAAGCCAAAAGTGTTATTAAAGTAAATTGTGATTTATTAGTATCTTGATATTCGTCTACTAACACATACTTAAATTTTGTAGAATAATAGTCTAAAACATCAGGATTTTCCATTAATATTTTTACTGTAAAATTAATTATATCATCAAAGTCTATCGCATTATTGTCTTTTAACTTCTTTTGATATAAAGAATAAACTTTTCCTATTATTTCTTTTCTGTAGTCTCCTGAATATTTAAAATTGTATTGTTCAGGCTCAAGCATTTCATTTTTTGCATTGCTAATTGCATTTAAAACAGACTTTTCTGTAAATAACTTTGTATCAATATTTAATTCTTTCATGCAATTTTTTACTAATGTCTTTTGGTCTGATGTGTCAAATATTGCAAATGATGTATCATATCCTAATCTATCTATGAATTTCCTCAATATACGCACACAGATTGAGTGAAAAGTACCAAGCCATAAATCATTAATATTTTCTCCAATTAATTTTTCTGCTCTTTGTCTCATTTCTTCTGCTGCCTTGTTCGTAAAAGTAATTGCAAGTATATTCCATGGTTTTACATTTTT
Source organism: uncultured Clostridia bacterium (assembly GCA_947631315.1). Lineage (GTDB taxonomy): Bacteria > Bacillota > Clostridia > TANB77 > CAG-508 > CAG-793. Next base: position 44,953 of record CANRLA010000001.1, read on the forward strand.
TTCTTGAATTAAATATGCTATTTTATAGGTTAAGACTTTTGTTTTTCCACTTCCTGCTCCAGCTATAACTAAGCAAGGTCCTTCTGTATTTTCTACCGCTTCCTTTTGTTTATCATTAAGTTCTTCAATAATATTTTGCATTTATGTTCTCGCTTCCTTCTAGTTTATATGTTCATTTAATATGTAAAGTAATAAAACTTTTGTTCGTGTAGATTTTACTATATTTTAAAAATAAATTCAAGTAGAAACGCATAATTATTTTTGATTTTTACTTTTATTGACTTTTTTCTACACTCTCTATATAATAAATTTATTGGTAGGTAAAAAAATATGGTATGTATAGATATTTTTGGAAAAATAATTGAAGATTCTAAAATAAATTTTTCTGATATTGAAAATATTAATTTCGAATTAAATAAAAATTACAAAAATAATAATCCTGCTCTAAAAATTAATTTTTCAGAAAATAAAAAAAATAATGAAAAATATATTAAAAAATTAATTAATTTTAATAAATTAAATAAAAATTTTATTACAAAATATAATAATTATAAAATAAAATATATTTTATCTAATTATACAGATGAAATTTTAGTAGCTATAAAAGCACTTTTCATTGATGATACTATGGAGAAATATTTGTATTTATATGATAATATTTTTAAAAATTTAGATAAGATATGGCATAAGTATAATCCTTGTAAATTTTGTGATAATATATGTATTGCATCAAAAAATCATAAAACTGCTCATAAAGAAAATGGTTGTTGCTATTCTTTTAAATATTCTAAAAATGTTTTTAAATTTATTGATAATGTACAAATATGTAAATATCTTGGTAAAGAAAAAACGTGTACTACTGAAAATATATCTTGCAAATTTTTTGTATGTAATTATTTAAAAAATAAAAATTTATTTAATATAAATATGAGTGATTTTCTTCTTGTTAATGCTTTTTTTACAAATAAACAAAAATTAATTTTAAAATATAATTTTTTTAGGTCTAAAGAAGAAATTTTAGAAAAACTTATGAAAAAAGATAATTCTCCTTTTTTATTTTATTATTTATATGGATTTTATCGAATTTAAAAAGTGAACTTTGATGTTCACTTTTAATTTATTTGTTCTAATTTAATTAAATTATTGTTATTAAAAGTCATTTTTAGTAAACAAGGAGAATTTATATTTAAAATTGTATTTTTATATACTAATTTAACATCTTTATTTACTTCACACCAGTTAAGTAAGAAAAATTTTATAGATCCTCCGATGACTTACAACAACTATTCTTTTTTCATTATATTCTTTTAATATATTATCAAAAAATTTAGTCATTCTTTGTTTTGTATCTATTGCGCTCTCTCCATCTGAAGTTTTAAATTGTTGGTCTAATAGTTGTTCTTGTGAAGGATCCCTAGTCTTTTTGTCTTTCATGAATTCTCCTAGTTCTTTTAAATTTCCTAGCTTTCTTTCACTTAAATTACTATCCAAATTAATAGGTAAATTATTTCTTTCAGCAATATATTTTGCGGTAGCTTTAGCTCTAGTATAGCTACTTGACCAAATTACATCAATATTTTTTAATTCATCATTTTCGCTTAATTTTTTTGATTGTTCTTCACCTTCTACAGATAATATTTCTTTTTCATTAATTAACTGTGAATCTTCACTTGTATTCCTTATTCCGTCTTCGTCAATTGTTTCAGCATGTCTAATTAGATAAATTATTGTATCTTGCATATAAAATTCCTTTCTTGCTTTGAATTTATTCTATTATATTTATAAAATATTATTTTTTCAATATTAATTATTTATGATTATGTCATATTACAAATTCTCAGTAATTAATTTTTTCCTTATTTCAAGGCTTTCTGTTGTTGATGTATCAAAATTATTACCTTTTAAAATATAGTCAATCCATTGTAATGCATATTCTTTTATAAGTGGTGTTTCTTTTTTCTTTAGTTCATGTTCATTGCAATAATATTCATCTATAAAAATTTTTACTCCTTCTAAGTCAGTACCATGTGTTTTAGAAAAAAATAAATTTGATATTAAAATTGCTATATCACATACTGCACTACCATATTTTGCATCATCAAAGTCTATAAAATAAATTTTATTATTACTTATAAATATATTATTTTTTGTTAAATCAAAATGCAATATTGATTGACGCCCCTTCTCGTCTAAAAATTGTACCTTATGCAGATTAAATTCATTTTTTTCTGTAATATTATGCAATTTTCTTAATTCTCTTGCTATTGCCATTATTATTTTTCTATTTAATCTATCATATTCAAGTTGTTGACCATTAATATATGAGTATACTACAAGGTAATTTGTATCTAATATTTTTTCAAATTCTTTTTTATCTTTACTATAAATTACATTCGGAGTGTTTATTTTAAACAGTTCTAATGTTCTATATAAATCTACCATTGACTTTGTATGACTTATTTCTTTATATATTTTTATAACATATTTTGTATCATTGCAATCTACTATATAAACATTTCCATCAGTCGATTCTGCACTTTTTTCAATATTTTTAGCAATAATGTTATATTTTTCTTTTAATATTCTTTCTATTTCATACTTAACTTGATTTGAATTTAATATTGGCATTTTTTTCTCCTTTATAATTCTGTATATTTAAACATCTATAATAATACATCCTTCTACCCATTTATTATCATTGCAAATAATCCAAGCAAAAATCCAAGCATATTTCCTATAGCTGTCATTTTTCCTTGATATAATTGGTTAGATTCAGGAATTAGTTCTCCTGATACAATGTAAAGCATTGCTCCTGC
>CANRLA010000002.1 GCA_947631315.1 uncultured Clostridia bacterium
TCCACAATTTCTTGCGACTCTAATAAAATTTGTGGTTGCGGGGGTAAGACTCGAACTTACGACCTTCGGGTTATGAGTATAAATATCGTATCTCATTCCTACATTATCCATTTTTTGTTTTCTAAATCAATAAATTATAAGGTATTTCTTTTTTTATTTTTTAGATAAACCCTTGTCCAAAAAAATTTTAAATTTGGTTGCCTTTAGTCTATTAATTCTAATTTTTTTCATTATTTCACCTTTAAATGGATTAAATGTTACTCATTCTTTTATATATTTTGAGCAGAAAAGTTTTATTTTTATATAAGAATAATTATAATCTTTTTCGTTTTTTAATTTAATAACTCTTTACATATGATATGTTCTTTTGAAGATTCTTCTTTTTTCTCTATTAGAACAACTGCTTTTTCTTCAATATCATATAGAAAAGAGCTATCTATTTTATATTTTTTTAATTTTCATTGTATATAGCTTTTACTATAGTATCAATAAATTTCATTATTTAATTTCATAATTTGAAAACACTAATTCAGTTGATTTAAAAATTTTTTTTGGATTTATTGTTCTAATCAATTCTCCCATCTCATATTTATAAAATTTTGTACCATATATATAATCTGATCTTTTGGAGTCTATCATAGAAATACTAATTTTTGATTCTTTCAGTTCATTTAGAATATTAGCAAATTTTTCATGATTGAAAAGATATTTAGTATATAATAGTGGTCTTTGATCAATATTGTTATCTTCTGGCAAATATGGTGGATCACAATAAATATAAGAATTATTTAATATTTTTTCTTCTTTTAATTTTTCAAATAACTCTGTATACTTTAAATTATAAAATTCTACATTTTGAATTAATTTAGAAATTTCTCTCAAAAAATCATTGTCAAAGCATATTTGTTCCTTTTTTCCAAAAGGAACATTAAATTTCCCATTTAAATTTTCTCTATATACTCCATTAAAACCTGCTTTCATTAAAAACAAAAAGTAAACTACATTTATTTTTGCTTTTTGGCAATTAAATTCTTCTCTTATTTGATAATAATATTCTTGCTTTTTAGCTAAACTATCATAATTATTATATTTTTTTTCAATCTTGTTAATGTTCTTTACTATAAATTCAACATCATTTTTTAATAATAAATAAAAATTTATTATATTTTCATTTAAGTCATTAACGACTATTCTTTTATAATTAAAACATTCTATGTTATTTAATAAATTAATCATTACAACTCCGAGAGCCTAGAAAAGGTTCTACATAAATTTCCTTTTGTTTATCAAATATATTTAATAATTCATTTAATAATTTCTTTTTAGAACCTGCCCATCTAAATGGAGCAGAAATAACTTTATCTTTCATTTGTAAATTCATTTAATTTCTATCCTTTATTTCTATATCATATAAATAAAATCTTGCTCTTGTAAGTCCTACATATTTAAAATTATATTCTGAATTTTCATTATGCAAATATAAAACTATATTTGACTCAAGACCTTTATATTCAGATACTTTAAATATTCCTATAAAATCATCATTTTTATAGTTAACTTCATTTTTGTTTTTAAAATCAAAACCTTCTCTCATTATCTCATCATAAATTTCATCATCAATAATTATGTTTATAAAACACTTTGGTACTTTATCTCTATAAATAAGATTTGATATAGCATTATTAATAAATCTAATAGCTTGATTTTTATTATTTAAACTACTCATAATAGGATCAGGACCATCTATTTGATTAGAAAATGATGTTTCTCCTAATGCAGTTCTATTTTTTGCCCAGTCATATATGTTTTTAGTATTTCTTAAATTTTCTGTTAATACATAAGGTTTAGATTCAATAATAAAATTATTTAAAACATCTTCTAAATTATTATTATATAAATTTTGTTCATCATCATAAAATACATAAAACTCACTTGACTTATCATCATATAATAAAGTCCTTATAAAAATTGCCTCATCTGGTGAAAAATCTTGTGCTTCATCAATAATAATAATTCCATATTTTTTTACCTTAGATACATCAATTTTATTTATATCTTTTTCACCAATTTGGTCTAATAATTCATCAAAACAAATAATAGATAAATTACTATTTTCTATATTACTAACTTGTCTAAAATATTCTGCTAAGTACTTACTTTTACTTAATAATAGCGTTTCTCTTCTTTCAATTAAAGCTTTTTTTGAAGCTATCTTATATGCAATCCAGGACTTTCCAGTTCCAGCAGCACCTTTCATAGCAAATACTTTGTAATTTTTTAATAAATTAATTATATTGTCTTGCACTTCATTAATCTTTTCTAATTCATTATTTTTATACTCAATCAATGCTCCTTTAGATGCTTCAATTGCATACACTCTCTTTAGCATATCACATAGTTTTTTTCTTGATTCTGAGGTAAATAAGTCTTCAATATACGAATTATGGTTTTCCCAATATAAAAATGCTTGTTTAACACATCTTTCTAAATTATTATCCATATCATTTACATCTATTGTTATATCTTTTACTTGATTAAAATTTACTTCAACATCTTCTTTCATTTCATACATAGGAAACGCAGACATAAATCCATATACACCTTTATAATCAATATTATATGTAGTTTCATATAAGTCCAAGAAATATCTCATACTTTTTTCTGCCTGCTGAAAAGCAGAGATATCTTTTATTATAGTATCTCCATTTGAATTATAAACTATATATTTATCATTTTCATGAACATATTTAATTCCACCTTTTACTTCAACACATAAAAAACCCTTTTCTCTATCCACAATTATAAAATCTGCTTCTGAATTTATCCTTTTACCAGTTTGATTCTTAGAATACCACGTAACAGAATAAAAAACTTCATAATTATCAGACAATTGATTTTTTAATGCATAATATAACTTTTCTTCTGAAAGAGTATTAAACTTGAATACAAATTTAGGATGCATTATTGCCATATTAAACTTCCTCCCAAAAATTCAAAATATTAGTTTTCCCGTCAGATGATTTATACCCATACAAATATCTCCTACTTAAGTCTTTATTAAAATGTTCACATGCTACTTCATCTAGATATGTGCATACACAACAACTTCCATTCGTAGTATTCATACATAAAGGATCAAAAGCACATATTTCATTATCTTTATAAACATCTTTTAAAATTTTATGCAAATCTTTTTCAAAAGATTGTGTTAAAGCTCCTAAAACAGCTCCTTCATTTGATTTACAATATATAAAAATTGAACATGCATTTAAAAAAATAATTTCGCTTAAAGAACTTTTGTCCATTCCACAGTATTTACTTAAAGTATTAATAAACATATGCGAAATAGTATGTAATATATTATATATGCTTTTAGTATATAAATTTGTAATATTTCCATTTTCTATATCAATTTCTTCAAATTTTTTTATCAAATGTGAATCAACATACGTTTTTTCTAGAAACCATTTACTTAATTCTTCATCACTTAAATCTTTAAATATATATTGTTTATATGTATTTTTTAAGTATTCATATATTGCTCTTTTATCTATATCAATTATTATTCCTTCTGTCTTTTCTCTTATATTATAAAAAGCTGGCACTCCCATATTATGACTGTGAAATGCTTTTAATATTAAAGGTTCTTGCTTATCAGTTCTCATTTCATCTACATCTTGATATTTTCTAGTATATCCATAGGCTGTATTTATTATTTCAATATCTGATACTGAGGCAATTTCTTTTATCTTTAATTTATTAATTATATCATATACTTCTTTTTCATCATTAATCTGATTTTTATCTTTAAGAAATTCTATAGTTTTAATATGGCTAGATATTATTTTTTCTTTAATAGTATTATATTCTAGTAATCTATATAAAACATCTTCATCAGAGTTGTTTTTTATACTATCATTTTTTATTATTTCGTCTAATAATTCAAAAATATCATCATTATTTTTTTCTTCAACTTTATAATCATTATTAATAATTTTTTTTGATCTCTCTTTAAATTCAGCTTGACTTATTTTTTCAACATATCTATCTATTATCAATTCTCTTCCTTCGTCTATACTACATAATTTTGCTTCTTCATTTTCTGTAAGCTTAATAGTAGTTATAATTCTAGGATAAAATACTTTAGGATCAGTTGCATTTACTAAGGTGCATGTATTCCCACATTTACATCTTTTATTTTTTATTTTTATTATGTTACCTTTTTTATTAACAAAACCATCCTTAATGTGAGCAAAATATTTCATTTCATTTGTGTCTACTTGGTATTCATCAAAGGAATAAATTTCACCACAAGAGCATATCCATACACGGTTATATTGATTCATTGCTTTGCCTTTTCCATTACAGTCACAACGCATATTAATAATATCTTGACTATCAACATATTTTTTATCATTAAGTTTTATAAATTTTATATTACCGCATTGTGGGCAATAAAATAATCTAGGAAAAATATAACCGTAAATTTGAGTTCCTTCTATTTGAGGATCGATTTCAAGAAATTTTACTCTTTCTCTATATTCTGGATTACTCACTAAATTTTTTAATTCGCTATCTATATCAACCTTATCATTGTTTTCACTATAAAAATTTGTTAAATCAGGTATTATTTGACTAATTATTTTAGGATAATATATATCATTTTTATTTATTTCTCTTGATTTCCAATAACCAATTTTTAATATTTTCTTATCCGCATTTTTACTGAAACTTGAGTCACTTGCACTACTTGTATAAGTTATACAACTTCCAGGAAGTGCACTGTATAAAGATTGACTTTCACTTCTCTTCATTTTCACTACCTCCAAACTGTAATCCAATATCATAATTAATATCAACATCTCTTAAACTTGTCATTGCACTAAATCCATATTCAGTAAATTCCTTTATATGACTTTTTAATTGTTTATTTACAGTATTGTATGTATTAAGACTTTTATGTAGTCTTACAATTGTATTTATAAGTTCTTCGCTTAAACCTTTTTTAAATTTAGCATGAACAGAATTGCTAATATCTATTTCTCTGCAATTATATATATCGTAAAGCTTATCTAAAAAATCTGAAATATTTTCTTTTCTAGCACTACCATTATGAAAGAAAAAGGAATCTACTTTTCCTAGTGTTTCATACTTTTCACCATCTCTTACACTATAGTAATGTTTTAATAAGCTTATAAATATACCTGGAAATGTTCTATGCATAGCTATCGTTGATTTAGAATTTAATCTTGTCTCATCAATTAAATAATCCTTATAATTATGCATCATATTAAAATATTTTAAAAATGATACGTCCCTATTTCTTGCAAGTCTAATTATATCAATTACCAGTCCAGTATATGCTCTTCCAACTCTAGAGTAAGATTGAATATATTCTGCGGTATTACTGGGAATTCCATAGAAAAAAATATTATTAAAATCTTTGGAATCTACTCCATGTGAAATAGTACTAGTTGCTAATATTAGATTATCCGCTTCCATTTTATTTCTGTTACTTGTCATTGAATTTAAAGCTTCTTTTATTTGTGAGAAATCTTCATCACCTGTCATTCTTACAATATTGAAATTTGCATCTAGAGTATCTTTCATTCTTCCATAGTTTGCTTGTTGTTCAAAAGTATTTCTTAATTTATTATTATCATTTTTGGATCTAAAATAGATAATAGAAGTCCAATAATAAAAAATCATTTTTTTAAATTCTTCATCTGTCATTTCATATTTTGATGAATACTTATTCGGATTAGTATACATTTCATAAAGAAGCAATCTTAAAGTCGATACTGCATATTCAATTCTTGCATTAATTGAATCTCCAAAAGGAGCAAATCCAACAATTATTCTTGTTATATCATCTTCCGATAATTTTGAATAAAAATTTTCTCCACTTGAGTATGTACTTGGAGATGGGAATATTCTGCAATCTTTATTATATAATTCCTTAACCAAATAATCTGCTCCTGATATTGTTGCTGTAGCACCAATATATTTAACTTTTTTTCTATGTTTTTCATCAATCAAATTACTCATATAATAATTTAATAATGATTCATAATGAGAAGAAAATACACCTAAACTTTCTTTTAATAGATGCACCTCATCTTGTATAAATAAAGTTGGAGCTAAAGAAGGTTTTTGATTTTTATAAATATCTTCCATTTGATCTTGAATATTGCAAGTACATCTTGAATTGTGTGAAAATCCATGTGTTGCACATCTATATCTCGATCCACCCAAAATATTTCTAAATCCGTCATTCAGACTTATAGTCGCTAATTTATCAACTGTACTTATTAAAACTGTTGGAAGGAATCTATAAATTTCATTATCAACAATATATAATGGTAACACATTACCACATTTAGTGCATTTATGTTCTAGTACTTTGTCTGTAACATTATATATTACATCAATTTTTTCACCACATTCAGGACATTTGTCTACTAATATATATTCTTTTTTATGTTCATATTTAGCAATTTTATCTTCTTTTATAACATTAGGTGTATTACTTGAACCAACAAAATATCCTAAAGTAAATATAGGTTTATCTTTTATTTCCTCTGTTTCTCTTAATATCTTATTTGCTCTTAATATAACTTCTAATGTTCTTTCTAATTGTTGTATTGATAATAGACGCAATGGATACTTAATTATAGTATTTACTCCATAATTCTTACCTATAAATCTATCATAAAAAGCAGATAAAATAACTGTTCCCAAAAAGGCTTCTGTTTTTCCACCACCAGTTGGAAAATATATGATTTCTGCTACACTATAGTCTTTATAATTGTAAATTTCTGATTCTAAATAATCTTTATTTTCATTATATACAATGTCTGAAATCATAGAAGTTATAAATACTATTTGAAATAATCTCCAACTAGGGAATTTTTCTTCAAACGTTTTATTCATACATATAAATGCTTTTTTCATAGATTCAAATTCTGGATCTTCCAAAATTTGAATTCCCATTTCAAATCTTCGTATTTCTTGCTTAAATTTCCTTAAATCATCTCTATAATCATTATCATCTATATTTTGTGAACCAATTGCTTCATAATAATCATTCATTCCTTTAAGAATAATTTTTAGGTTTTCTATTGGATTTTGTTGTAAATTTTTTAAATTTGTATTATCAGCATATTCATTTTTTGTAATTAATCTTTTTTCAATAAATTGTGGCACATTTTTAGTTACAATTTTTCCATTTTCGTATTCTGCTGATAGCCATTCGCCTTTAGTAACTACTTTAGAATTTACTTTATATGATTTTTCAAAATTGTCTAACTCAATTTCTTCAAATTCCGCTCCATTTCTAGGTTCTATCTGAAGTCCAACATTAAATAATGCTGTAGCATACTTCTTATTTTCAAAATCATTAGCGTTATAGTCTTGTCCCTTTTCTGTAATATTTTCTAATACTACTGTAACCACGCTTTTACTTTTTTCGTTACTATTTTTACATTCTAAATATGCACTAAACTTCCATTTTGGGTTTGAATGCATAATTTGATTATCAGTATCTCCTAAATGAGTTTTTATATATTTTTCAAATTTTTCTTTAGAGCTTAAAATACTCTTTTGGATGTCTCTAGTATCATAAAAGACAGAATCACCAAAATCTAAATTTTGAATTGCACTATTTAGTCTATCAGAAATATCTATTTTACCATTTTCCAACAAATCTTTTTTTGATATTACAATATTATTCCATATATTATTAATAGATACTTTTTTATATTTTAAAATAAATTGAGTATTTTCATAATTATCACTATTCTCAACTTCTTCTTGAGGCTCTAAGTCATCAAACTTTCTTTTTTCTCTTTCTATTTCTTGTTTTTCAAAATATTCTTTTTGTTCTTCATAAGTAGGTAATACATTATAATATAAATTACCACTAAAATCTATTTTAAAATCTCCAGTAATATCATTGTTAATAAAGAACTGCACTTTAACAATTGGAATACTTGTATATCTAGTTGCTTCATCATTCTTTATATTTGAGTCTAATATTCCTATCACAATTTTTTCAGTTGGTCTCATATTATATATATAATCGCTATTTTCGCCTTCACCACTTAACTCTTTTAAGTATTTCTCTGTTAAATCTTTACAAAAATCTTGGTACTTTTGTTTTTCTTTATCCATTTTATTCTCCTATAATCTTTAAAAAATCAGATATTAAACTTTCTTCTTTTATATCATCAATTACAATCAAAGTATCTCGTGCTCTTGAACAAGCTACATATATATTTTTTAAGTATCTTATAAATTCTGCTTTTCTACTTCTTTTTTGATTCTTGAGTTTTTCTAAATCATTAAACTCAAAGTCCTCTTCTCTCGATTTTTTTAACATCTTGGTTCCAAAAATTATAACTGCTTTAAAATCCAATCCTATTGACTTTCCTATTGTTCCAACTCTTATACCATCTTTTTTTAAATTTGAATCTTTAAAATTACAAATTTCTATTCCATTATTTCTTAATTCTTTTTCTACATAATTTATAATATTACTTCTTTCTCCCCATGGCGATACTAATAGTATTTCATTAGGTGTATATAATTTTTCACTAAGCATCATAATAATATTATCAATAATTATTTTAGCTTCTGCTTTATCGCTGTCAGTTTTGATGTATATAGGTGGCTCATTACCAATGCGAATTGCATTTCCTATATTAAACTTTAATTCTTCATCATTAATTTTTAATCCAAATAATTTTATATAAGATTGAATTCTTTTTAGCATTCTGTTGAGAGTTTTTACAATTATGTCTGTGTTTCTATAATTTCGATCAAATACTATTTTTTGAAAATTATACTTTCCTATATAAAAATCTGTTCTTTCATTGCTATCTATTATTTCATCATCGTTATCTTGTTCTTTTTCATCATTAAACTGTAATTGTTGATAGTAATCACCAGCCATTACCATATATTTATTGTGGTCTAAACAAGCTATTAACGATTCTATCCAATCTTCATTTAATTGTTGCATTTCATCAACGAAAAAACCACCATACTTTTTCTTAATTTTACCACTACGAGTCATTTCTACAAACATTTTTCTTCTTGTATTAAATGTTTCTGCTGTAGTTTTTCCCCTAAAACTACTATAATTTAATTCTATAAATTTATCAAATGTAATTACATTTAAATTACTAATCATTTTTCCAGTATTACTTGCTTGTATTCTAATATCATCTGCTAATTTATTATTAAAACATATTATTAAAAATTCTTTATCCTGATTTGCTTTTGCAACTTCATAAGCTTTTGCTAATAACATAATTGTTTTTCCGCTTCCTGCAACAGCTTTTATATATGTTCTAGTATTCATTCTAGTTAATACTGATTTTTGGTTTCCATCTAATTCATATGCATCTAAAGGCTTAAATTCTATATTCGAGCTACGATTTGAAATATCTATACTTTTCGAATTAACATATTGTGGTATTAGCATTTGCTTTATACCATAATCTTTATTATCATCTACTACAATGGAATTATTTTGTTTTATTTCTTCTTGTAAAGCCTCTATAAAAATATTATCATCTACTACAAACAAATTTTTTCGTCCACTACTCTCAATACCTTTGTTTAATAGAAGATACTTTTCTTTATCCTTACTAGTATTTATAATATAATATTTTTTATATCCAATATTCAAATTAATTCCATCATTAGTTAACATTGAAGAATTAGAAAGTAGTTTATATGTATCATCTCCAAATGAAAGAGATCTCTTGAACTCCTCTAAATATTTTTTATTAGAAAAAAAATCATTATCACAACATACAAAAGATATAACTCCATAATTTTTCATTATTATAAAATTATTATTGCTAAATGTTTTTCCAGAATAGGTATTAATTAGCGAATTCATATATACTTCGATATCTAAATCTGCATTTTTTAATTTTTCTAACACACTATTTTCCACATTATTTTCACTAACAACATCATAGAAAGGTTTAATTACTATTTTATGATTAAAATACTTTTCTAATATTTTTAAATATTTTGGTGTTAATAAAGTAATTCTTTCAATAAATCTTTCTGACAAAACTCTTTCAAAATCAATTGAAACTGTATCTTCGGGTATTTTAGATAAAGCTACAAATCTATCATTTCTATCAGTTACTTTCCATCTTGAATGTATTACTTTATCTAGCCCTGAAATATAAATAATATCATCAATTTGAAATGGAACTCTATCAACTTTTAATTTTAATAAAGTCTCACCTATCATATTTCTTTTTACTATATATATATAACTATTCATTTTATTTTTTCCTTACAAATTAATAAATATTGCTCTCCTCTTTTTAATGTATATTTTTACATTAATTGTTCTATTTTATAAAATTATGTAAATTTATATTTTTTTTAACTTTATTAGATGTTTATTTTTTTCGTTTATTTAATTATTAGCTATACTCTTCCTCCAATCTCAACCTTTCAATATCCATTTTGTTTCCCTTCAAGTAGCAGTCAAATGCTTCTTTAGCAGGTATCTTTCTTACTTGTATTTTTTGAAGACCTAAATCATTTAACATCCCTAGTGAAACATAACCTTTATGTTCAATTTCTTCTTTCTCTGTTGGCATTAAAAAGCAGTTATGAACATTTTCTATTCCATGTTCTATCAAAAAATTTTTATATGCAAGCTGATACAAGTATTGTTTTGTTATTGCTTCAATTCCTGGCACTCCGCTAATAACTTTTCCTTCTTCTAGTACAGTGTAATAGTATTTTGCATCAAATATTATAAAATAAAATTCTTCATCTTTTTCATAAATAGTTATTAAGTCAGGAATTAGTGTATCGCTTGCTGGCGCATCAGGCACACTCCAATATGGTTTTTCAATAATGTCTATCAGTCTTTGATTTTTATTATAATCATCATTAAGTTTCTTAGGCAATTTTATTTCTGAAAGTGGAGTTTTTAATTTATTATCAAAAATGTCAGCGCAAACTGTTTCCCACACTAGATTAAAACTATTTGTTCCAAACATTGAGAAACAGTCTAAATCATGCAGATGTCCGTTTTCATTTACATATGTGTACAATGCTTTTAATAGGAGTTGTTTTCTAGTATTAAATTCTACATTTAGCGCATTTTCTATGCGATATAATATATAATCTATATCTCCCAAATCAGATAAACTTTCTTCTGTTAATTCTACTTCTGTAATATCAAATATATTCAATAAATCTGCCTCTTCTAACTCTTTTGAAATTTCGCTTAAAACTACCTCATGTAATCTTTTTATAAAATCTCTTTCATTTTGTACATTTTTCTTTGTTTGAAGTTCCACATAATATGGTTTATTTCTATTTAACATTGCAAATGTTTCATTAATAGTCTTATCCCAAAATATTTCTCCTCTTCCATTTGTTTCAACAACAGTATTTGAATTTGTATATAATCCATTATCATAATAATCATTTATTAAAAACAGTTGCAATGCTAATAGATTAAAAGATTTTGAATCGTCATCTCCATTAAACATATGTATTATCTGCTCTTTTGAGCTATTATATTTTTGAAGAACTTTTATAACTTGTTTTAATTCTTCTAGTGGATTACTATTGCTCATAATGTATTTAGGATAACATTTTAATATTTTATCTCCAACATTAATTATTCCTACAAAAGTAAATACATAATAGTTATTATCTTCTCCTATTTCAACATTTGTAATTTCTATATCTTCTTCTGCCAAATCGGTCATATCTTTTTGTTGATTATTTTTATTGACTAATTTTAAAATTCCGTACTCTTTTAATTTTCTTATAATCGGAATTAATTCTTGCTCTGATTCAACTTTTAATAACTTGCCTAATTCCTTTTGCTTATATCTTTTCTGTTCTTGTACAAATGTTGATATCATTTTTGGTTCTCCTCTACCTTATCATCATTAAATTGACTACTAATTTCGCTGTCAAATATGTACACACCTTGTTCGTCAAATTCATTGCATATTGAAGAATATTTAGTATTATCTTTAAAAAGTGATTTTCTCTTTTGTTTTGCTGCATCTTCAAACAAATACATTAAAATTTTGCTCTTAAATGTTGTTATAAATTTTTCTTTATCTATTTCTCCTTTTTCATCTGCTTTTATTATTTTTTCAGATAAGAAATATGGTCCTAGAAGCTTATCCTCATTTACATTTAAAGAAATTAATTTATCATTTATTGCTTTTCTCAATTTGTTCCATTCTACTTTACGACTCTTGTCGCCCTTTCCTAATATAACAAATCTTTCTGATATTTTCTCTTCATTTTCATCTATTCCTATATATTTAAAATCCCATCTTCTCTTAAAAGCTGTATCCAATGGATATACACCTTGGTCTGCACTATTCATAGTTGCCCAAATAAACATATTATCCGGTATATAAATTTTATTATAATCTTGTGACTCTCCTCCTAATTCTTTAGCAAGATATTTTTTTATATCTTCTGATGCTTCTATTGGATATTCACTTACATTATTTTCATCACGATCCAATAGTTGAAATACATCTCCAAATACTGCTGCAACATCAGCCCTATTTATTTCCTCTATTATTAGCAAATATGGTTTTATATTATCTGTTCTACTATTTTTTATTGCCTTTACAAAAAGACGCATAAATGGTCCTGGTACATATTCGTACGTTATTTCATTTTTTCCATCTTCATTCTTATATGGAACTGGTTTATAAGTTCCTACAAAATTAGC
Source organism: uncultured Clostridia bacterium (assembly GCA_947631315.1). GTDB lineage: Bacteria > Bacillota > Clostridia > TANB77 > CAG-508 > CAG-793. Next base: position 12,758 of record CANRLA010000002.1, read on the forward strand.
ATAAGAGTAGTCCGGATGAAATGTTACTCTTTCATAATTTTCTTCATTTCCATCCTTTAATAAATCTTTACTTTCTTCATTTAGACTAAAACTTTTTCCTGTTCCTGGTGCTCCGAAAATAATACGATTTCTACTATATTTACTATTATATCCCGTTTTAAAATCTTCATATTTTACTGTTTCTACTCTTTCTTGATGAGGTACAATTTTATATAGCACTTCATTATCATCTTTCATTTGAACAAATTCACCTAAAGCAATTCCTTTGCTTAATTCTGTGTTATAAGAATCATTTAATCCCGCTTTTTTTACTATTTCAGTTTTATTATATCCTTTTAAATTTATTAATGCTCCATATTTTATTCCAAATAGTTGAATTCCGGAATTTTTTGTATATTTAGAATTATTACTAAAAGATTTTAAAATGTCTGCTAATTGTTCTTCAGTATAATCTTCAATTTCAATAGTTTCTCTATTAAACACACTTTCAATATATTTTAAAAGTTTTGGTTCTTTGCTTAAATCCGTTGGAGAATTTACTATTAATTTAGGTGCATATTTCTTCATTTTCTCTAATGTTAATTCATCGCTGTCGTTTGTATCTTCTAGAATTAATTTCATATATTTTTTATTCGTATTATCTTCCTTTTCTTCAGTTAACCAATAATTCTTTTTTATCTCTAAATCAGAATATTTTATGTCTTTCTTTTCAACTCTAACTTTATACTTTATTTTACCACTTGGTTTTGACATATAAATATAAATAATATCATTTACATTACATTTTATATTTTGTCCCCATTCAATAAAACCTTGCTCTTTAAAACATAATTCATGGTTATACATTTTAGGATTTGCAGATATTATCCAAGAATTTTTCTTTTCATCAGCATTAACTTCTAAATTTATTTGCAATGTTATATATATAATTTTTTCTGATTTATTTTTTTCAAATATTATATTAGTTAATTTTGGAATTGCTATATTTCTCAATAATTTTTTAAAGATTTCATTTTCTGCCCTTACATAATATCTACTTCTGTCTATAAAATTTTTTAAATCTATAAATAAATCTTCTTCACTCAATTCCTCTATTTTTTTATAATTTTGTTCCCAAAGTTTAATAGAAACTTTTTTATATTTGTTTATTTTTTGAAAAGCATATTCTAATTTTACTTGGTTTATATATGTTATTAAATTTTCTTTATCAAATTTATAACGATATCCACTATCAAATTCAAAAAAGGAATTAAATTCTTCTTCTTTGCTCTTTGAGCCTACAAATAATTTTGCTTCTCCAGCACCTGTTTCACTACTTATCTTCATATCATTACTTACAAAGCTTGATGGTAAACTTTTTACAACTAAAATATTATTCATTTTTTACTCTCCTATTTTTTTATTTACTATATAAAAATCTAAAAAGATTATTTTCTCTGTACTAATCTTCGTTTTTTCTATCTCTTTTTTCTGTTATTATTCTCATTATTATTTTTCATTAGTTTTTCTCATCAAAGTCATAAGTTTCTAATATTTTTGTCATTATTGCTATAAGGACATCTACTACTATTGAATTTCCTGCTTGTTGATACATAGATGTATCTGATACTACAATTTGAAAACTATCACAAAATCCCATTAATCTTAGACATTCTCTAGGCGTTAGCTTTCTCAGCCTTCCCCTTGTTGTAACATAATTATCTACACCTGCTCTGTGCATCTTGTGCATAGTTGTTAGCAAAGGTCTAGCAATTGGCAAATCAATTTCGGGTTTTGAGTAAAAGCTCTTTGTTCCTGTAGATAAAACATATTTTTCTACTTTTTCTGAAAGGAAGTATTTTTCTAAATCCTGCATCGTTTTTTCCATATCTTCGTTTTCTTCAACAAATACAAAATCTCCGTGCCAATTAAATTGTTGATTTTTCTTTTGGCATAATGATACTTCCCCATCAATTTGCGTATATTTTTTCGTAAGATTTTTCTCATTGGTTACAAATTCTACACCCTTTTTGGGTAAATAATATTTTCCAGAAACGTTATCTACTAAGAAATCCTGCAATGTTTTATCTAAAGGTACTGGGTCAGGAAACTCAAATTCTTTTTTCAATTTTAAATCATTCCTAAATCCAACTACAAAAATTCTTTCTCTATTTTGTGGGATTCCAAAGTCTTTTGCATTTAATACTGCAGGCTTCCAAGTATATTCTAAGTCAGTAAAAACATTTTTCATTACCTCCCATGTTCGTCCTTCATCATTACTCAAAACAGCTTTTACATTCTCATATATAAAGACTTTTGGTTTTATTTCAGAAATTAATCTTGCAAATTCATAAAACAATGTTCCTCTAGTATCTTCCAATCCTCTTTGTTTTCCTACCAAACTAAATGATTGACAAGGACTCCCACCTACAAATAAGTCTACTTTATCCTTATACTGATTTCCATCCAAAAAAGATACATTCCAATGGAAATTTTCTTCACTGACATCATAATTCGCCATATAGCTTTTTTTTACTTTATTTTGCTCATTTTTACCAGCATATAATTTATCTACATATTCTTTTTTTCCTTTATAGTCTAATTTTTCCAGCTCATTATGAATTTTTAATGTATTTATTCTTTCGTGTAACATTCCTAAATATTCGCAAACTTCTTTAACATCTTTTTGAATTTTCTTAAAATTACTTCTTTCTGATATATCTTTAATAAGATTTATTTCTCCAAGCACTGTGCCCCAGTTTAAGTTATCACTAGATTTGACCTTATCTTTATCTATATTTTTCTTATTATCTTTTGAAAAATCATTGATAATTCTTAATGTAATTTTTATTTGTTCAAATTTTGAATTTATACTATCATCTTTTAACTCTTCTATTATTTTTTGCAGATTCTCATATTCTTTTTTCTTATTTTTCTTGGTTTTTTCATTTAATGTTTTCTTTAAGATATTTAGTAAATTATTTTTTAGTTCTTGTATTTCAATGTTATTAATATTATCTTCTACTTTAAAAAGTTTACTTTCACAGCTTTTTAATTGTTTTGTAAATTGCTCTTCATCCTTTATATTATTAACTATCTTTTTTAAGTTTTTAAATTCCTCATCTATCTCTTTTATATTGTCATCAATGTTTTTTGAAAGTATATCTACATCTCCATTGTCACAGGCAAAAACGATTGTATGCTCTAATTGCATTCTATCTAGTGCATGTTCTATTGCTCCTATTCCACTAAAAGCTGTCGCTAACCTAATCATTAATTTCCTCTTTTCTATTGTTCATTAATAAAATTTCTATCATATTTTATATCATAAATTGTTTTTTTTAACAATAAATTATCTAAATTTGTAATATTAATTAAAAAAATAAAAAACTGCCCATTTGTAATTTAAGATAATTCTTGAATTACAATTGACAGTTTTATAATCTATTCGTTCTATTTATGTCTTTTTGGTTTATATTTAGCCTTAGATTTAGATTCCTTTTTCTTTTTCAATACTAAGATTATTCCTACTAATGATACTATTAATAATATGACTAATACAATTATAGGAATATCTCCTGTTTTTAATATCTCTAGTTTCATAAAAAAATTCCTTTATTCTTTTTTTCCTCTTTCTGCAATTCCTTTTAATGCTTCTAGTCCTTCAACTGGAACTGCAAAAATTACTGTATTTGATTGATCTGAGCTTAAATCATTTAACGTTGATAGTGTTCTTAAATGAAGTGCTCCTGGTGCCTCACTTAAAACTTTTGCTGCTTGTGCTAGATTGTTTGAAGCCTCAACTTCACCAGCTGCTTTTGTGATAACTGCTTGTTTTTCTCTTTCCGCTTCTGCTACTTTAGCAATAACTCTTTTCATTTCTTCAGGAAGTGCAACATCTTTAAGTTCAACATTTTCAACTTTTATACCCCATGGATCAGTTGCTTCATCTACTATCTTACATATTTCTGTGCTTAATTTATCTCTTTGTGTTAATAATTCATCTAAAGAAACAGAACCTACTATATTTCTCATAGTTGTTTGAGCTAATTGACTTACTGCATAGTTAAAATTTTCAACTGCAAGTACTGCTTTTGATGCATCAAATATTTTATAATATAAAACTGCATTTATTCTAATTGATACATTGTCTTTAGTAATAGCTTCTTGCTCAGGTACATCAACTGTTTTTGTTCTAATATCAATCTTTTTATATGAATAAAATATTGGAAAAACAAAATGCCATCCTGGCTCTAACATTTTCTTAAATTTACCACAGAAAAATAATACTCCTCTTTCATATTCATTAATTTGTTTTATTGATATTAATACAATTATTAAAATAAGAATGGTTAAAGTTATCATTTTTATCTCCCCTCCTAAAATAAAAAGCAATTAATTAAATAATAATTAAAAATTCTTAAAACTACTTTTTCTTAAGTATAATTACATTTAATTAATTGCATAAATTAATATTAATTTTTCTCTGGTGCTCCTACTGGACAAACTCCAGCACATGTTCCACATTCGATGCACTTTTCAGGGTCAATTACATATTTGCTATCACCTTCTGCAATACAGCTAACTGGACAAGATGCAGCACATGCTCCGCATTGTACACATTTATCTGAGATTTTGAATGCCATTTATATCACCACCTTCCTTACTCCTACTAAATTTATTTTTATATTGTATTCATATTTTTATATTAAATTGTACATTTTTTCTTGGTATTATTTCAATGCATTTATGACTCGATTTACTTATATTTCATCATTACTTGCATTCTTCTTATCATATTTATCTAATTGCTCTATTTTTTCTAATTCTTTTAATTCTTCTGGATCAATTTCTTCATCGTTTTTAATTGCCCTTTTACTGTCTTTAATTACCTTTATCTCATTTGCGTTAAACTTTTTAAAATAAACATTTTCTTCTTCATCTTTAAATTTCACTTTTACCATTTCTTTTAGGACTTCAACAGTTTCTACTGTTCCTTCACCCTCATCTGTCATGACTATAGCTCCTGGATGTGGAAGTTTTTTCCTTTTGTCTTCATAAACATTTTCCTCATATTTTAAACAACACATTAATCTTCCACAACTTCCTGTAATTTTAGATGTATTTAAAGATAAATTTTGCTCTTTTGCCATTTTTATTGAAACTGAATCAAACTCATTTAAAAATGAACAACAGCAAAGTTCTCTTCCGCAAATACCATTTCCTCCTAATCTTTTGATTTGGTCTCTAACACCTATTTGCCTTAATTCTATTCTTGTTTTATAAATAGCTGCTAAATCTTTTACTAAATCTCTAAAATCAATTCTTCCTTCCGCAATAAAGTAAAATATAAGCTTAGAATTATCAAATAAATATCTTGCTTCAACCAGTTCCATTTCTAAGCCATGCTCTCTTATCTTTTTCTTGCAATTTTCTAAGGCTTCCTTTTCTTTTTCTTCATTTTTTCTTTGATGTTTTAAATCTTCTTTATCTGCAATTTTAATTACATTCTTTAAATCGTTTTTGATTTTTGATTCATCTACTAATTTATTGACTATTGAAACAGTGCCCAGTTCTTTTCCCATACTAGTTTCAACTATTACACTGTCACCTAATTTAGGTTCAAATTCACCTGGGTCAAAAAAATATATCTTGCTTGGCTTTTTAAACCTAACTCCTATAACTTTTTTCATTAAATTCCTCCCATATATGCATTAATAAATAATCAATACACATATCATAATTATTGTTTGACATTAATTTTTGCTTAGTTTTCTCCACTATTTCAACAAGATTTATCCACTTTTTTTCAAAGAAAATGACATTCATATATTCTAACATATTCATTATATCATCTTTATTGCTGTAAAGCAACTCACTTTTATTAAACAATTCCTCTAATGTACATTTCTTTGCAATTAAATCTACTATATAATTTAATTGCTTATATTGTTCTTGCTTTTCTTCTATATTTTTAGAATTTTCAAGACTGCCCTCTAGTATTTTAACAAAATCATCTGATAAATTTGGTATAATGGCTTTAATTTCATTATCTGAAAGTGCATTGAACTTTACTAAAATGCATCTAGATTTTATAGTAGATAATATCTTACTTTCATTTGAGACAATTAGTATTATAACTGCATATCTTGGCGGTTCTTCTAAAGTTTTTAGCAAACAATTTTGGCTCTCTTCATTCATCAAATCTGCGTCATCTATAACATAAACTTTTCTATTTGATACTATTGGCTTTTCTGCTATTTTTTCTTGCATTTTTCTAATTTGCTCTACTTTTAAAGTTTTTCCATCCGGAAAAATCTCTGAATAATCAGGATTAGAACCCGTTTCAAACTTAATGCATGATTCGCAATCAGAACCTGCTTCTACTTTGTTATACAATTCCGAAACAGCACTATTTTCATCTTTTATTAATTTTTTAACAGTATTCTCCTTATCTGATGCTACACTATTTTCTAAATTCAAGCACATTATTTTTTTAGCAAATTCTCTTGCAAAAAGCTTTTTTCCAATGCTTGATTTTCCAATGAACATGTAGCTATGTGAAATATTATTATTTTCTACAGATGTTTTTAGATATTCTTTAACTTTTTCATTTCCAACTATATTATTAAACAAGCTTTCCTCCATTTTTATTTTACTTTTCCAAATTTATTAAATGGGAAAAATCTTAACACTACTTTACTTTCTATTTTTTCAAGTGGAACACAACCAAATTCTCTACAATCTGTTGAGTTTTCTCTATTATCTCCCATAGCAAAAACACAATTTTCCGGAACAACAAAATCATAATATGGACCTGTCGCTGGTGTTTTTACACTAGGATTTAAGTAATCTTCTTTAAGTTCTTCTCCATTTATATAAACTTTATCGTCTTTTATCTCAACATGTTCGCCTGGAAGTCCTATTACTCTTTTTATATAACTTGTTTTATTAATCTCTAAAACATAATAAACAAATTTATTCCACCAACCCTGTGGCTCATTTTCATATTTAGCAACTGGATTCTCCATATCAATTTCTGATAAATCAGTATTTTTGGTTGGTTCTTCAAATGTAATAATATCCCCCCTATTAGGAAGTTTTTTTAATGTTTTATTTATTCTACTTAAAATAAGTCTATCTGATTGCTCAAGAGTTGGATACATAGAACTCATCTTTACTACTGTAGGAGTTCCAATATAATATTTTATAAGTATGGCCAAAACTATTGCAATTACAATACAATATATCCATTCTATAATATCCTTAGCTCTAGCACTTAAAACAATTGCACTCTTTTTTGCATTGTCTTGTGTTTTATTTTTATCAATGCTTTCATTTTCTTGTTGTTTATCACTATTTTGATTGTCTATATTATTTGTATTTCTTGCTTCTTCACTATTTGCATTTTGTTTTTCTGCACTCTTGTCATTCTTTTTTTTCTCGTCATCCATTATACTTTCTCCTTTATTATTTTTTGACTGGAATTCTAATAACAACTTCTGTACCTTTTCCTAGCGTACTCTTTATATTTATATTTCCCTTATTTTGTTCAATTATTTCTTTTGCTATTGAAAGACCTAAACCTGTTCCTCCCAGTTCTCTTGATCTTGCTTTATCAACTCTATAAAATCTTTCAAATATCTTATCTATATCCTCTTTTGGAATACCCATTCCACTATCTTTTATTTTAACATAAGCATCATTATGGACATAACCAACATATATAGATATCTTTCCCCCATTTGGTGTATATTTAACACTATTACTAATTATATTTATAATAACTTTTTCTATTCCATCTTTGTCAGCAAGAACCGGTGGAACATCAGCTGTTACAAAACATTCCATATCTTGATTTTTCTTACGAACTTCTATTTCAAATTTTTCACTGCACTTTTTAGTAAGCTCTCCTAAGTCAAATTCAACTACATTATTCTTATTAATCTTGTTATCATATCTAGATAAAGTAAGTAAATCTTTTACTAACTTTTCCATTCTTTCGGCATTATCATATATTATACCCAAAAAATGCTTTTCGGTTTCTTCATCACAATTGCCTTCCAATAATGTTTCTGAAAATCCCTTTATAGAAGTTAATGGCGTTTTTAGCTCATGAGAAACATCTGCAACAAATTCTTTTCTCATATCATCTAGCTTAACATGTTCTGTAATATCTTGTACAACTACCATAACACCAGTTGGTCTATTAATCTCATCTTTAAATGGCACAAAAAATAAATTCATTGCACCTGATTTTGTATCTATTTTTGTTTCTGATGACGTCCAATCCTCAAGATATATTATTTTTTCCATGTTTATATCTTCATATTTAGAAAATATTTTCTCAAAAGTTTTGTCAGATTCTCGTAATTCTAACATCTGCATTGCAGCTGGGTTTATGTATATCACTTTTCCGTTCATATCAAAGGCTATGACACCATCTGTCATGTGTTTTAATATTGTATCAGTCTGCCTTTTTTGATTGTTTGCCTCTATTAATTTAAATCTTAAATCTGAAATTAACTTTTCTATTTCACCATTGCTCTTATTAGTTATATCAATATCATCATATAAAACTGTTCCCTTAAGCATTCTAGACATTGGTGTAACAATTTTGGCTGTAGTAAAAATAGCCAAAGCAATACATGAAATTGCAAGTATTGCTAAGGCTATCATTATTGCTAATATAATTTTTGTGTCTACTAAATTAAAATATCCAACAAAAAATGCTCCAAGTGCAATAATAACAATACTACTAATAATGAAGAAAGAAAGTATCAATTTTAGCCAATAATTCTTCATTTAATCCTCCACACTATTTGCTAGCTATATAATATCCTATACCTCTTTTAGTTACTAGTATTTTAGGGTTAGCTGTATTTTTTTCTATTTTTTCTCTAATTCTTCTTACTGTAACATCAACTGTTCTAATATCTCCAAAATATTCATATCCCCAAACTTTCTCTAATAATGACTCTCTAGTAACAACTTGTCCTGGTTTTTGTGCTAAGAATTTTAAAACTTCAAATTCTCTTCTTGTTAAGTCAGAAATTACTTGTCCTCTAACATTAACTTCAAATTTATCTAAATCAAGTGATAGTGAACCTACTGTAAGTATATTACCTTTATTATATCCAGTATTTCCATCTTGCTCAGATTTTCTAAGGTTCGCTTTAATTCTTGCAATAAGTTCTCTTGTACTAAAAGGTTTTGTTATATAGTCATCTGCCCCTATTTCTAATCCAAGAATTTTATCTATTTCTTCTCCTCTTGCAGAAAGCATTATTACTGGTATATTAATCTGTTCTTGTCTAATTCTTCTGCAAACTGAAAGTCCATCCATCTTTGGAAGCATTACATCTAATAAAACTAAATCAGGTTTTTCATTCATAACTTTTTGAAAACCTTCTTCTCCATCTAATGCAGAAATAAAATTATATCCTTCTTTTTCAATATTAAATTTTAGCAAATCTATTATTGAGCCTTCATCATCTACAGCTAATATAGTCTTTTTATCTTCATCATAAGTATTACCTACTTGATTATTATCCATAGCCTATCCTTCCTATATAACTAGATTTACTAATACTTATATCATACAAAAATACATTTTTCAATAAAAAATTTAAAAATATTGATAAAATAATAAAATATTGTAAATTCGGGAGTGGCGCGTAGCGATCAAAGGCGAAGCCTGCGAATGGAGCAACAACCTTTAGGTTGGGTGCGACAACAAGCCACAGAGAATTACAATATTTTATTTATTTTAAACATAGTATCTATTTATAGTATATTTTCCTTTTTTCTCTAATATTATTTCTTCTACATTTTTGCCGTCTAATATAGTTGCATTTTTACTATTTTTTGTATATTTTATCAAGTATTCTGCATCATAATACTTTATTTTTACTTCGAAATTTTTCCATTCTTCAGGAACGCATGGTTCTATTCTCATTACTCCATGATGAATTTTTATTCCTAATATATATTCCACCTGTGTTTTGTAAAGCAAGCTACTTGAACCTGTGTACCATGTCCAACCTCCTCGTCCTGCCAAATGTCCACTAGAACATATATCTGCTTCTACTACATATGGTTCTACTTTATATTTATCAGCACTTTCAATATTTAAAGAATGTTCAATAGGATTTATTTTTTTATATATACTAAATGCCTTTTCATTAAATTTTAATAATATTTCTGCAATTAACAGCCAAACAGCAGCATGTGTGTATTGACCACCATTTTCTCTTAATCCTTTTGCATAAGATGTGATATAACCTAGATTTCTTTTTTCTAATGCTGGTGTTAATAGTCTTATCAAATTATTTTCATTATCTACTAGATAATTTTCTGCACTTTCTAAACTTATATATTTTTTATCATTATCTCCGCAATTTGATATTATTGACCAACTTTGAGCAATACTATCTATTTTACATTCTTCTTCTTTTATTGTTCCTACTTCTCTACCATCATCATCAAATGCTCTCTTGTACCATCTTCCGTCCCAAGCATTTTCATTTAATGCTTTTTTTAAATTCTGTATATTCGTTGTAAAACTTTCTTTTATTTCATCATAATTTAAATTATTAATATTTTGTATAAATTCTGCATTTGCATCCTTTCTTTCATTATTATCATTTATCGCTATTGCCATATCTTTACTTATAGTTTGATGTTTTGCAAATTTTGCTTCATACTCAACTAATGGCATAAATCTATTTAAAATATCATATAGGAAAAATCCAAGCCATACACTTTCTCCAATCCCTTTTGCTCCTATTTTATTCATTCCATCATTCCAGTCTCCTGATTTCATTAATGGAAGGCCATTTTTTCCAAATTTTGATGCTCTTTCTATCGCTCTTATACAGTGCTCAAAAATCGTCCCGTTTTCTTCATATTCATTATAAATACCTACTCTATCTTCTTCATTTTCTTTTAATTCTTCTGCCTTTACATATTTTTCCTTTTCATTTAAAATGCTATAGTCTCCTGTAAAATCAACATATTCAATAACTGCATAAGGTAGCCACAAAAGGTCATCTGAGAACCTTGATCTCATACCTAATTTAGAATCTTCATGCCACCAATGTTCTACATCTCCTTGTGTAAATTGATGTCTTGCACACATTAAAATTTGATTTTTTAAATAATTAATATCTACATATTTCATTCCTATGCTATCTTGAAGTTGGTCTCTAAAACCATATCCTCCACTTGCTTGATAAAATCCGCTTCTTGCATTTATTCTTGATACCAAAGTTTGATAAACCAGCCAATTATTTTGCAAAAAATCAAATGACTTTGTAGGAGTGTTTGACCAAACCTTACTCGTTTCTTCTCTCCAATATTTTTTAGTATTTTCCAGTTCTTCTTTATAATTTGCTATATATTTCGTAGCTTTATCCAAACATTCTTCTTCACTTTCCTCACACCCAATAATAAATACAATTTCTTTTTCTTCATCTTTCTTTAAATTAATTTTTATTTCGTTTTTTTCATTTATTTTTTCGCTACTTGTTACATAAGCATAGCCTGAGTTGGTTTTTATATTTTTGTATAAGTTCATATTTAAACTCTCTTTAAACACATTTACTACAAACCTTTTATCGTCATAATTTTCACCCATCTGCAAATCTAAATCATATTTTATTTTTAACCCAATATCTTCATTTGTATTATTTTTGATTTTGATAATGCTAACTTTTAAGCTATCTTGAGTTGGTACATACTGCGTACATTCTTGATAAATTTCATTTTTTAAATAATATTTAGCATATCCTAATCCAAAACAAGTAACATATTTCTCCTTACTTTGACTATCATCAAAAGTAAGATTCCAAGTATTTTTTAAGTTTTTTCGTTTTCTTGCAGAATTACTTTTACTATACTTATATAAGCTTAAGATAAATTTTTCAGATTGTTTATCCATATAGCTATCATTTGAAAAATATGTTATCCTATTTGTTCTGCTATTTTTGTACCATATAAATCCTCCGTAGCGAGTCTGTTACAACTGAACCGAAATTTTTATTTGCCAATATATTAGACCATGCCAATGGAAGCCTATTATTTTTACCTTGAATTATATAGTATTCAGAACCGTCTTCATTAAAGCCTCCATATCCATTATATAATTTCAAATCTTTAGGTTTTACAATTAAATCGTTGTCTTCTATAACTTCGTTATCTTCCGAATTTAAAATTATTTTATTATCTAAATCTTTATCACTGTCTTCTACATTTTCTAGAACATTATTTTTATCTTCTGCACCTTCTAAATTATTACTTCTATTGCTTGCATTTTCTAAAACATTATTTCTATCATTTACAACTTGTAAAGAACTTGCATTTTCTAAATTATCTACTTTTATATCTTCAAAAATTTCTGTACCTATTGAGTCATCTAACTCGTCTATCTGTTTTTTTAGCGAACCATTATGAGCATCAATTATCAAACTTGCTCTTAATTCAAAAACTTTTCTTTCTTCTCTTGATAAATCATTTAGAACAAATATTCCTTCTCTTTGATTTAGATATCTTTCCATATTATCATTTCTAATGTTTTCTAAGATGTCCTTTTTGCTTGTTATTGCTACTTCTACTTTTATATTTCTACTTCTAAAAAATTCGTAAGCTTTAAAAACTTCTTTTACCACATAATAATCATTTAAATCTTTTATATTAACTAACAATATTGGGAAATCACCTGAAATGCCATACTTCCATATTTTCTCATTAGATATATCTATACTTAGATTTTTTATATTAGATTCTTTTTCTACTGTAATATTATTTGGTAAAAGTAAAAATTTAAGCATTTTCTGATATGTTTGAATTTCTTTATTTTTTAGACCCAAATATCTTATTTCTGCTTCTGTTTGAACCCTCGATAATTCTAGCAATCTATCTAGATTTTTTATATTTCTATATTCTATAAAATTCTTAATTGCTATATCTTTATCATAATCTGCTGAAGAAATTAGATATACTTTTTTAGTCTCACTTGGCTTAATAGAAATTATCTTTCTCATTGCTATTATTGGGTTTATAACATTTCCTTCTTTTTTGCTAAATGGATAAGATTTTAAAACACTATCAGGCACTTTATTATTTTTTCTATCAACAAATTTTTCTTTATCTATTTCAAATTCAGTACCACCTTCTTCTGAAAATAGACTCGTAATTAAATATGGAGATTGTTCATTATCCATTCTTTTATTTCTTGATACTACTAGATAGTCGTCAACATTTTCAAAATTTAAAAACATATTTTCAAAAGCGGGGTGTGAATCATATTGTCTTTTGGTTACCATTATCGGCTTAGCAGCTACAGTAATTTCTAAGTTTAAATCATTTAGTCCTCTGTTTGTTATATTTATTTCTTTTACTTCTACTTCTAAATCAGGTGCAATTGTAGTATTTACATTAGTTTTAAAGTATCCTGTATTTAACTTAAATTCACTTGAATACGGTGTAAAATCAGTTTCCTTTTTACTATTTACAAAACTCCATACCTTCTTAGAGTCTATGTCTTTTATATAAATATTGTTTTCGTCAGTTAGCAAAATATCATCTAGTTTGTTATATTCACATCCATTTTCATAAGTAACTGAACTATACCTATTTGTTGATATTACATTTAATCCTGTATTTCTTGTAGAATAATCTTCAATATTTTTATATTTAATTTTTTGAGTTTTTTCTTTCTTTTCTTTAGTCAAAATTATATTAGTTGGCATTGTTTCTTGAAGTAATATTTTAGTACCTTCAATTTCAGGATTGTTCATAAATCTCTTTTGAAAAATATTGTTCTTAAGTTGGTTGTCAATTGCAGATAATATCATTCCTTCATGATGTGCCATAAATGTTTTTATTACTTGCTTTGATTGTGTATAATCTATTGCATCATAAAAACCATACTTTCCAAGAGCTCCCTCTTTTTCTAATCTTTTAAGGTTATTAATCGCATCTTTTGGATATTCTGTAAGTGCTAAAGCTGTAGAATACGGACTTACCACTATCTCAGACTCTAAACCTCTTTTTATCCCAAGCCATGGAATTCCAAAGGTCTTATATTGATAATTGCCTTCAAAATCTTTTAAATTATATGAGCTTTCAGACATTCCCCAAGGAATACCTAATTTTAAAGCATATTCTTTTTGACTTAGTATTAAAAATTTACAAGATTCATCTAATAAAGTTGCATCATAAGTTGGAATTATTAAATTTGTCATCAAATATTCAAACGCAGTTCCACCCCACGAAATAAGACCTATATGTCCTTTTAATGATGTTAAAGTTCTTCCGAAGTGCGTTCCAACTTTTACTTGGAATATCTTTTTTTGCAATTGCAACTAAGGTTGTTTGCCTTGATTCAGACGCAAGTAAATCATAATAATATTCAATTAATTTGTTTTCTTCTATATTAAATCCTATTGAAAATAGTTCTAGCCTTTCGTCAAATAATTTACTAAAGTCTGCTTCATTTATTAGCTTGTCAACCCTTGCAATTAGACTTGAGTCTGCACGCTCAACTAAAAATTGTTTTAAAGTGAACAAATATCCTATTAAATTACCACTATCAATTGAAGATATTATAAGTGGATAAATTGGCACCAATTTTTCTGTATCATACCAATTATATAGATGCCCATTCCACTTTGGTAGAATTTCTATAGTTTTTATCACATTTTCAAGAAGGTCAATAACATATTCTTCTGTTTCATAACCTAAGTCATAGCTTGATATAATAGCCAAAATTTCAAGCCCTATGTTTGTTGGCGAAGTTCTTTTAGTGCAAGGATTTCTTTTTCCTTCTTGATAATTATCATTTACTAGAAAATTAATCATATTTTCTTTAAAATAATTCCAAGTTTTTTGACCAATATTCAATAAATATTTTTCATTTTGTTTAGAAATCTTACTTGTTTCTCTATCCTCTTTTTTGCTCATCAAGTACATGATTAGTGGAGAAAATATCCATAAAAATGAGAAAGGGTATCTCATAAATATCATTCCTGATATTACAGAAAAAATCATTGAAACATAGTAGTCAGTTAAACTAGCTTTTTTCTTGCTTTCTGCATCACTCGACGTTGTCCATTCAAGCAAATTTAGATGAGAGATTTTTAATCTGTATAATGATTTTACAATAGCATTTGTTGCAACATTTGCAGTATCGGGTAATAAAATTACATCTAATATATATTTATAAATAGTTTTTTGTATTTCTGAAAATGTTGGTGCAAATAATTTCTTATGACTTTCTCCTCCTCTTTTATTAATAAATAAATCTAAAAGTCTGATTATCATTGGGACTCCTAGTATAATCAAAGGAAGAATTATATTAAAACAATTATTAGTTAACATTCCAATAAACAAAGTTAATAATAAGAAAATTTCATTCAAACTTCTAACTAAATTGTCTATAATTTTGTATTTAGACAAGAAATTTAAACTAGAGTTAAGCCATCCTATAATTTGAATATCCCCTCTTATCCATCTGTGTCTTCTAATTTTGTAAGTATTGTAACTCGAAGGTTGACCATCCATAAGGTAAATATCGTTAGCTAGACCACATCTTAAAAAACTTCCCTCTAACAAATCGTGACTTAGAACTGTATTTTCAGGAATTGAATCTTTAAGTACCTCGTAAAATACCTCTAAATCATATATGCCTTTTCCTGTAAAAATTCCTTCACCAAACGTATCTTGATATACATCATACAGAGCACTTGTATAAGGTTCCATTCCAGCATTTGCACTAATGAGCCTTGCAAATAAACTTTCTCTTACGCTATCAATTTCAAGACCCACTCTAGGTTGAATTATGCCATGCCCTTTAACTACTACATTTTTAATCTTGTCTATCTCGGGTTTATTTAGGATATGGCTCATTGCCCCAATTAGTTTAAAAGCACTATCCATAACTAAATTTGTATCTGAATCTATTGTTATAATATATTTAATTTTTGGAATTGAATCAAGCTTACAAGTGTTTACCTCAAACTTTGATTTTCCAGTCATCAAAAACTCATTAAACTGATTAATCATTCCTCTTTTTCTTTCCCATCCCATATAGCATCTTTCACTCTCTGACCATTCACGCTTTCTATATGTGAAAAAGAAAATTTCTCCATATTTTTCATTTAATCTTTTTACTTGTTCTAATCCTTCTTTTATTATGTTTTTATCCATTTTTTCATCTTTTCTATTACTCGTTGTACAATCTCCAAGTAAAGTAAAAAATAAATTTTCAGATTTGTTTGCTAAGTAAAAAACTTCCATTTTTTTTAAGATATCTTTAACATCTTTTTCATTTTTCAAATAAACTGGCATTATGCACATAGTACTTAATTCTTTTGGTATATGATTTTGTAAATCAATTTTTGGAATAATTCTGTGTTTTACAAATTTTCCTAAAATATATTGCACTACTTTAGTTACACTATTTTGGATTGGTATAAATAATAAAATTGATAGAAATCTAGTTGGCAGTAGTAAAAGCGCAGTAATTAATATTGTAATAAGATAAATTGTAAAAACATAGATTTTAGCTTTTTGATTGCTTGACATTAGACTTACTTTTTTATTTAATAATCTGCTAATTAGCTCATTTTCTCCATCATCTATTAGATAATAACCAACATGAGATTTTTTTAATTTTTTATATTTGTTATTATCATTTTTACTAGATTTTTTTAAGTTATGTTTTGAATTATTGATTTTTTCTTCATTTTCGTTGCAAAGTTTCAGAATTTCTTCTGCAATATATATTTCAGATGTTTTTGTTTTATTTGAAATCTCTAGTATTTTTCCTCTATAATAATCTTTACTATCGTAATCCATTTTTTGATAAACATTCGCTGGGTCTTTATTTAAAATTTTTTCTACTACATTGATTTCTTTGAATATAGATATCATATTCATTCTTGATATACATCTTATGCTTGTAATTGCATTTGCAATAGACAACTTTCTAACCGCTATATCAAAATGCTCTCTATTAATGGCATCTGTTATGGTCATTCCCATTTTATCTACCTGTTCTTCAAAAGCATCTAAATAAGGAATGCCTTCTTTTCCATATCTTTTTAACCTATAAGACATATATTCTATAAAAGGATAGGCTCCATTTACTGATATTTTAATTTGTTTGCCTGGCTTATTTTCTATAATTCTTTCAATTATATTTTCTACCTTGTACTTTTCCATCTGTGAAATAAAAATTCTTTCGCAAATGTGTCTAATTTTTTCTATAATACAAATTTGCAAAAAAATTGGAATACACCATATTTCCTCCATAGTCAAATTCTTTTGAGTTTGATATGCAATTAAATAATCTTTTAAGTCATCTTTCTCAATTTTACCATCTGTATTAGACACAATTTCATTTGCTAGAACAAAAATCCTAGCAAAACCACTCTGTAGAATTCCTGGAAATTTAACATATTTGCTTAAAGAAAGTTCTTTTTCAATTACTTTTGCAGATTTTTCTATAATATAAAAATTATCTAAAATCCATTCTCCAGCTGGATGAATTGGAATTCCTATTTTTATATGCTCATTTAATAAAGTATATACCAATGATATATACTTGCAATTTTCTCTTACCCTTGGAATCGGATATGTTTCTTTACTAGATGATTCCTTAACAATGTTATCTGATGCAAATTTAGCTAAATATTCTTCTAAATCATTTTTGTTAAGTAACGCATCTTTAGTATTTAATATTTTCTTCATTAAAAAATTCCACTCCTTAGAATTATGTTTTTCACATATTTTGCCCCAAGTGTGGAAATTTTATACACTTTTGCAGTTTCTTTGAAACTTTAATTTATATTTTTATTTTTGCATCTTTTAATCATTATTTTTGTTTCTTTTAATTTTTGTATTTGCATTTCTTTTAATCTTTATTTAGTTTTTATTTTTCAGACTTTTAATTTTCTTAAAACTTCTTTTTGAGAATTTGTTATTCTATAAGATTCAATAGCCTTTTGAATTGATTTATTTCTAACAAATTTGTTTAATTCATTGTTTTTAAAAAATTCAAGAGTCTTTTCATAGTATTTTATAAAACATTCAGCATAGCACCAAGCAATAGCCATATTCGTATAATATTTTTCAGTATTGATTTTACTAAGATTACTTAAAATAAAATCTATGTAATCATCTTCAATGTAGTAATCTAGCAAAATTACAACTGCAAATCTAACTTCAAATTCCTTTTTAGATTTTAGATAAGGTTTTATAAATTCAAAAAATTCTTCTTTATGCTTTTTTACTTGTTTTAAGCCTGCACAAAAAGTATCGCAAACGGCCCAGTTATCTATTAAAGGAACAAATCTTTTTATTTCTTCTAAATCAAGATTCTCCTGCATTCCTAAGAGCATTCCTCTAAGCATTATTTCTTCATAGTATTTTGAATCTAATTCATCTAAATCTATTTTGTCCTTATTTTCTTTCGCAAACTTCCTTAACACAGGAATTCTAATTCCAATTATGTTATTATTTTCAGGACATAACTTTTTTTGAAATTCTTGATATTTTTTGTCTTGTAGCTTAAATAATTCTTTTTCTATGTTCATTATTTTCTCCAATATGCTTAATTTCAACTGTCGACTTTTTGTCGATGGTTCATTTTTTTTAATACATTGTTCATCCTGATTTAATTATAATTTATGCAACTTTTATTCCTGTATCAATTATCTCTTTTACAAAGTAATTAGATATTTCATCATAATCTTTTTTCTTTATAGGGTGAGGTTCAATTCTTGCATCTATGTCCCAAGTCATACCCATTAAGACAGCCATACAATCATATATATCATCAAAATCATCTGAAATGATAGCAATATCTATATCACTATCTTCATTTTGAGTTCCTTTTGCATAAGAACCAAATAATATTATTTCTGAAACATTATAATGTTTTTTTATTTCATCAATATATTTATTTATAATATTTAAAATATCTTTACTTACTGATTTTTTAACCATTTTTGAACCTCCTCAATATTTTTTATTTGCCTTTCAGTATATTCGTTAGTACATTTTTCTGCAAAACTCTTTTTATAATCATCATACCTAGAACTTATATTAAATGTATTTATAATTTGTATCTTCTCCTTTATTTCAAGTGGAACTTCTAAATTAGCCTTTTTTGAAAGCAAAATCAAATTGTGAATTTTAGGTGGTATTGGATTTTCCGGATTATTTCTAGCATATAAACCCTTTAGCAATTTTTCTATAACTAAATGACCAATAAATAAACACCATGTATTTTTTTTATTTTTATATAAAACTTTCATTGTGTCATAATCATTATCACTACTTTCAAACCAATAATTCATTAAATCTATATTGTTCATTTTCCCTCTCTTTCATCATTTATATTATAACATCAAAATCAAAATTTTACTATATATAAAACAATTTTTATACTACTTTTTTATTTTCAGTTGATAGAGCAAAAATAAAATGATAAAATGTTTACAATATAAAGAAAGGAGATTCACATGGATTTAACCTTAGATATAGAAGATTATAAATTAAATATACGAGCAGCAGCTGTTATTATACATGATAATAAGATATTAGTTCATAAAAATGTAAATGAAGACCATTGCACCTTGCCTGGTGGCAGAATAGCAATAGGAGAAAGTTCAAGAGAAACTATAAAAAGAGAAATTAATGAAGAAATGGGGAAAGAGATAGAAATAACAGGATATATTGGTACAATTGAAAATTTTTTCGAAGATAAGCAAAAGAAATATCATGAAATTTTATTTATACAAAGGGCTGAATTCATAACTGATGAAGATAAAAAAATAAATTATACTTTACACAATATAGAAGGAAAAGATTATTTAAATTATGAGTGGATAGATTTAGATAAAATAGAAGAATATAATATTGTACCAAAATGTTTACGATCTGTATTGAAATCACAAAGTTTTCCAATGCATTTAGTTAATAATGAATTAAAATAAGTTATGATTAAAAAAATAATAATATCGTTACTACAAACATAGCCGGAATATTATATCAAAAAAGAATTGCAAACATTTAAATTTGTAATTCTTTTTTGAATAATTATATATAAAATTAAATTTATAAAATTTATTTATGACATAAAAATATTTATAAAGAATTCATTGTTAAAAAGTCTTTTAATTTTATATGTTTTACTGTACTTGTTGAATAATCTATGTCATCATTTGTTATAATTATTTTCTGCGATAAATTATCTATATTTTTAAATGCAGAAAACTCTCGTTCATAAGTTTTTTCTTCTGCTATACTATATGCCACTTGTATATAGTATTTTTTATTATCCTTTTGTGCTAAGAAATCTATCTCTTTACCATTATTATTAAATACATTAATAGAATATCCCATATAAATTAACTCATTATATACAATATTTTCCAAATTATGTGTTAAATCATATCTATTATCCATACATCTTATTGAGTTAAAAGCAACATCTTCATCATATATTTTTAAGTAATACATCAATTCACTTTTTGTTTTAGTTGAATATTGCTTAACATTTTCAATGATATAGGCTTCTTCTAAATAATCAAGATATTTTATAATAGTATTTATAGAACAATTTTCATGATTATCTTTTATATACTTATGAATAGATTTCGCTGAGATTATTCTACTATTAGATCTCAGTACAAAATTTGTTAAACTTTTAAATAAATTTTCTTTTTTTATATGATATCTATTAATTAAATCATTAATTACAATAGTATCATCTAAATCATTTAGATATCTAATAACCGCTTCTTCTGAATTAAATTCAAATCGTTTAGGAAATCCACCCCAAATAAGATAATCAGTAACAGAGCAACTCTTGCCCAATTCCTTTGTGTATTCTAATATTTCTTTATATACAAATGGTCTTATTTTAAAAGAAACATATCTGCCACTTAATTCTTTAGTAAATTCTTTAGATAGCAATTTTGAATTTGAACCTGTTATAAAGATTGAAGCATTATATAATCTTAATGTTTTGCAAGCATCTTGCCACCCATCTAATAATTGAACTTCATCAAGAAAAATATAACATTTATCAGATTTTCTATTTTTTTCAACATATTCTATAAGACTTTCTCCATTTGAAATATTAGATAAAATCTTTTTATCTTCAAAATTTAGGCTAATTATATTATCCGTTTTTTGGCTAATTTCATTTTTTACTTGCTCTAAAATAACAGATTTTCCACAGCGTCTAATTCCTGTTATTATTTTTATTAAATCAGAATCATAAAATTCTCTAATTGGATTTATGTAATGTTCTCTATAAATCATAATTATCATTCTCCTCAATAATATTATACTGAAACATTTTTCAATTGTCAACAAAATGTTTCAGTGTGAGTGAAATATTTTACAAAAATCAGAAAATCTTTCACTTTGTTAAATATTAAAATTCGAGGAAATTTAAAAAAATAATATACTTTGCTGCATTATTCCTTTGAAAAAATTGCAACTACAGTATATTATTCGTTTGGAAAATATGCAAGTAATGTACAATATTCATTTGGAAAATATGCAAATAGTTTATAATATTCGTTTGAAAAACTTGCATATTATATAATTAATATGTTAAAATAGTCTTACAAGGACGGTGATTTTATGTTAAAAAGGAAAGTTTATGATTTATTATTAGAGTGGAAAAATAAAAAAGATAAAATGTGTCTTGTAGTAAAAGGTGCAAGGCAAGTTGGAAAGACATTTATAATTGATAAATTTGCAAAAGAAAATTATGAAAATTATATCTATATGAATTTTGATGAAAATCCTGGATATAAGGCTATTTTTGATGGTGATTTAGATGTAGATAATCTAATAAAGCAAATATCACTAAGAGTACCTAATGCAAGCATTGTTCCAAACAAAACAATTATTTTTTTAGATGAAATTCAAAATTGTCCTAATGCAAGAACTGCTCTTAAATTTTTAGCACTAGATAAAAGATTTGATGTAATTGCATCAGGTTCATTACTTGGAATTAACTATAAAGAAGTATCTTCTTTTCCAGTAGGATATACCGAACAAATAGAAATGTATTCACTAGATTTTGAAGAATTTTTGTGGGCAAATGGAGTTACCCCTGAAAGCATATTAGATATAAAAAAATATTTTGATGAAAAAGAAGTCGTTCCAACCGCAATGAATGATAGAATGTTAAGTTTATTTAAAGAATATATTGTAGTTGGCGGTATGCCTAGAGTTGTAAACGATTTTGTACAAAATCATAATTTTGCAAATGTTTTAAAAATTCAGCAAGCAATTATTAGTGATTATGAAGATGACATAGCAAAATATGCAGATGCAAATGAAAAATCAAAAGCGCGAGCATGTTTTTTATCAATTCCAAAGCATCTTTCTAAAGATTACAAAAAATTTAGATATAGTTTAGTAAGTCCAAGTGGTAGTTCGAGAAAATACGCTGGAAGCCTTATGTGGCTATATGATGCTGGTATAATAAACTTTTGTTATAACCTAGAAATTCCTCAATTACCATTAGAGGGAAATTCTAAAAGCGATGTTTTTAAAGTTTATATGAGAGATACTGGTCTTCTCGTTGCAATGTTAGATGAAGGAACTGCAGAAGATATTATTGACGGAAATCTTGGAATATACAAAGGTGCAATATACGAAAATATAATAGCAGATATATTAGCGAAAAAAGGAAAAAAATTATATTATTTTGAACATAATTCAACTATTGAAGTAGACTTTTTTATTCGATATGAAAAAGTCATAACTGGAATTGAAGTAAAGTCTGCTGGAAACAGCAAATCAAAGTCATTAGAAAATGTTATGGACAGATATAATGTAACAAAAGGAATAAAATTTGCGCCATCAAATTATGGAAAAAAGAATAATATAGACATTTTCCCAATTTATATGGCTATGTTTTTATAAAATATAATCAATAACTCATTTTTATTTTTTAATAGCATACAATTATAAAAAACATTATAGGAGTATTAAAATAAATTATGATTAAAAGATTATCACTTATTACAACCTGTTTAGTCTTATCACTCTTTTTTGCAAATAGCAAAATTTCTTCTAATAATGAAGTGGTGCAAACAATGACTCTACCGGTTTCTAACAAAGTTATTGTTTTAGATGCAGGGCATGGAACTCCAGATGAAGGGAATTACTTATTAACCCTAATAAATAATAACTAATTTTATACAGCAAAATAAAGTGTCTAGGCACTTTATTTTTTTTGAAGATAAAATAA
>CANRLA010000003.1 GCA_947631315.1 uncultured Clostridia bacterium
ACTAAAACTTTTAATGTTTTACCTGTTCCATTTGGAAGTACTACTGTACCTCTTACTTGTTGATCTGCATATTTAGAATCTACTCCTAATTTTACATGTAATTCAACAGTTTGGTCAAACTTAGTTTTAGGCATTTTTTCAATTATACTTAATGCTTCTTTTGCAGAGTATAATTTTTTTGAATCTACCATTTTTGCACATTCTTGGTATCTTTTTCCTCTTTTCATTTTACCCTCCTTTGGTTTTATCGAAGTAATTACTTTACTTCTCCCAATTTAAAATTATTCTTCTACTGTAACACCCATTGAACGAGCTGTTCCAGCTACCATACTCATTGCTGCTTCTAATGAACCTGCATTTAAGTCTGGCATTTTTTGCTTTGCAATTTCTTCAACTTGTGCCTTTGTTATTTTTCCAACTTTTTCTCTATTTGGCTTTCCTGAACCTTTAGCTAAGTTTATTGATTTTTTAATTAAAACTGCTACTGGTGGTTCTTTAGTTATAAAGTCAAATGATTTGTCAGGGTGAACAGTAATAACAACTGGAATTATTAATCCTGCTTGTTTCGCTGTTCTATCATTAAATTGTTTTACGAAGTCCATGATATTAACACCACTACCTCCTAATGCTGGTCCAACTGGTGGAGCTGGAGTAGCTTTACCTGCTTCTATTTGTAATTTAATGATGATTTCTTTTTCTTCTTTTTTAGCCATTTTTAGCACCTCCTTTGGTTTGTATATTTAAAAATAATTTATATAAATCGTCAGATAACGATTATAAGCATTTATTTAACTTTTTCTACCTCTGAAAAGTCTAGTTCAACTGGTGTTTCTCTACCAAACATTGATACTAATACTTTTACCTTTTTCTTTTCTTTGTTAATTTCAGTAACTGTTCCTGTAAAGTCTGTAAATGGTCCATTGATTACTCTTATATTATCATTAACTTCATAGTCAACGTTTATTGATTGAGTTTCAAATCCCATTCTTCTAATTTCATGATCTGTAAGTGGAATTGGATCCGTTCCTGAACCAACAAAGCCTGTTACTCCTCTAGTATTCCTAACGATATACCATGTTTCCTCTGTAACAATCATTTTTACTAAAACGTAACCTGGAAATACCTTTTTTAAGTTAGTTTTTCTTTTTCCATCTTTTATTTCAATTTGCTCTTCCATTGGAACAATTATATCAAAAAAGTAGTCTTGTAACTCTCTGTTTTTAATGGTTTTCTCTAGGTCAGTTTTTACTTTATTTTCATATCCTGAATATGTATGAACTACATACCATCTTGGTTCTAAATCATAATCTTTTTGAGACATGTTTAGCCTCCTTATATAAAAATGTTTTATCCGTACTTATTCTTCTACGCTAGTATCAGTCTCTTCTATAGGAACTCCTTCATTGCTTTCAGTGTTTGTATCTTCTTCATTTATAGAATTTTCTTCACTATCTGTAGCTATTGCATTTTCAGAAACTTCATTATTTACTGTAACTTCATTTACTACATTTGATGAATTTTGCAATTTTTCAACTTGTTTTACTTCAAGTGTAGTTATTCCATCAAAAATAAGATCTAATACGAATACTAATAAAGAAACAATTATAACTACAACAAGAACTACTACAGTATTATTAAATAATTCTTTTTTACTAGGCCAAATTATCTTTTTTAATTCTGCTTTAAAATCTTTAAACCAATGTTTCTTATTAGCTTTTTTATCAGCTTTAGCTACTTTGGTTTGTTTATTAGATTCTTTATTTTTCTTATTATCTTTTACCGTATTTTTTGAAGTACTCTCAACTTTTGATACTTCTGTTTCTTCTTGTATTTCTTCATCTTTTACTTCTTCTAGTTTAGTATCTTTCTTTTCTACTACTTTTTTATTGTTCTTTACTTTCTTTTTATTGCTCTTTTTAGCCATTTTGATTCCTCCTAAATACAAGAACTATTTTGTTTCTTTGTGTGCTGTTGACTTTTTGCAGAATCTACAATATTTTTTTATTTCTAATCTATCAGAATTATTTTTCTTATTTTTTTCTGTAACATAGTTTCTATTGTGGCATTCTGTGCACTCTAAAGTTATATGTTCTCTTGCGCCTTTTGTTGCCATATTAAATACACCTCCAGCATAAAAAATCTTTTCTAGCGTATGTGTCAATACACATACGCTAAAATATTTTATCATAATTTTCAGTTTGTGTCAACCCCCATTTCAAGAGTAGTTGGCACATTTCTTAACTTTGGTTCATATATCTCTTGCGTTTTATTATTGTAATTGTTTTGCAACTTCTTCAGCAAAATTTTCTTCTCTTTTTTCTAGTCCTTCACCTTTTTCAAATCTTGCAAATTTTATAACTTTTCCATTTTTTTCTGCAACCATTTGTCCCACTTTTTTACTTGGATCTTTAACGAATTCTTGGTCTAATAAACATATTTCTGAGTAGAATTTTCCTAGTCTTCCTGCAACGATTTTTTCTGCTACAGCTTCAGGTCTTCCTTCATTTATAACTTGTGCTTTAAGTATGTCTTTTTCTTTATCTAGTCTATCTGATGGAACTTCTTCTTCTGATAAGAACTCTGGTTTAGCTGCTGCAATTTGCATACATACATCTTTTCCAACTGTTTCGTCAGCACCTTCTATTTCAACTAAAACACCAATTTTTCCTTCTCCATGAATATAGCTTACTACCATTCCGCTTTGTGATTCAAATCTAACAAATCTTCTTATATTCATGTTTTCACCTATTGTTGCAATTTTGTTTGTTAATACCTCTTGTACTGTTAAATTTGCATCTTCTATTGATTTTTGTGCAAGTAATTCTTCTACATCTTTTGGATTATTTTGAGCTACTTGTTTTACAACATTTTTAACAAATTCCTGAAAATCTGCATTTTTAGCAACGAAATCTGTTTCAGCATTAACTTCAACTAATGCTCCGACTTTTTTATCATCACTAACGTATGCTGCTACTAATCCTTCTGCTGCTATTCTATCAGACTTTTTAGCTGCTTTCATTATTCCTCTTTCACGTAATAATTCAATAGCTTTTTCTTCATTTCCATCTGTTTCTGTTAAAACTTTTTTGCAGTCCATCATTCCTGCACCTGTTTTTTCTCTTAACTCTTTAACTTGACTAGCTGTAATCATACTTTTATCCTCCTCATTTATATTTTTTAGATAGTACTAATTAGTCTACCTTTTATAGATTAATTTCATACTATCTAATTTTTTTATTATTTATATTTTTATTCTTCTACTTCTGATTCTTGTGTAGCAACTACTTCTTCCATAGATGTTGGTTCTTCTTTTATTGCTTCAGGTTCAGCTGGAACTTCTTCAGTTTCTAAACTTTCTCCTTGTTTTCCTTCTATGATAGCATTAGCCATAACATCTGTAATTAATTTTACAGCTCTTATAGCATCATCATTTCCTGGAATAACGTAATCAACATCGTTTGGATTGCAGTTTGTATCAACTAATCCAATAATTGGGATATTTAATTTTCTAGCTTCTTGAACTGCTATATGTTCTTTTTTAGGATCAACTAAAAAGATAATATCTGGAATTCCTGACATTTCTTTTATTCCACCTAAATTTTTATTTAATTTTTCCATTTCTTTTCTTAATAAAACAACTTCTTTTTTAGGTAATACTTCAAATGTTCCATCTTGTTCCATTGTTTCTAATTGAGTTAATCTGTCAATTCTTTTTCTAATTGTTTTGAAGTTTGTTAATGTTCCACCTAACCATCTTTCATTTACATAGAACATTCCACTTTTTTCTGCTGCTTCTTTTACGCAGTCTTGTGCTTGTTTTTTAGTTCCTACAAATAAAATTGTTTTTCCTTCTTCGGCTTGTTCTTTCATAAATTCATAAGCCTCATCTAATTTTTTAGATGTCTTTTGTAAATCGATAATATGGATACCATTTCTAGCTTGGAATATATATTCAGCCATTCTTGGATCCCATCTTCTTGTTTGATGTCCAAAATGAACACCAGCTTCTAGTAATTGTTTCATTGCAACTACTGCCATTTTTAATTCCTCCTTTTTGTTTTTAACCTCCACAAATTTCTTCATATAAAACTACCTTTTCAGGCATCAATTTTATACTCCGTCTGTGTGTGTATTTTTCAACGTTTGTAATTATATCAAATAAAAGCTAAAAAATCAAGAGTTTTTGCAAAACTCTTGATTAATTATTGAAATTTTAATTTATATTAATGTTTAGTATATTTCTAATTGTTGTTTAAATAATTTATCTCTACTTGTATATATCTGTATATTTTTATTTTTGCTTAGTATTTGCTTTACTTTCCATAGTCCTAGTCCGTGAGAAATCTTATCTTTTTTACTTGAAAATCCTTTTTCATATATTTTCTTTACGTCTATTAAATAATTCTTATATGGATTTTCTATTATAATTAAATTTCTGTTGTTATATTTATCTCTTAAAAACTTTATACTTATCACTTTTGTTTCACAGCCTAAGCAAGCTTCTATAGCATTATCTATGAGTATTCCAAGTATTCTGCACAAATCATAAGTTGGAACTTTTAATGTATTTAAATCAATATATACTTCCAGTTTTATTTTTATAGACTTTTTTTCCGCTTCTTTTATTTTATTATTAATTAGATTTAATATTGCTGGGTTAGAAATGATATCATTATTTATGCTTTGTTTTTCATTAATTTCTTGACATTCACTTATTATGGAATTATACATTTTATTTAATCCGTTAAAATCTTTTGCTCTGATATATCCACCTAGTCCTTGCATAATGTTGTTAAAATCATGTTTAAATGCTCTAACACTATCATAATTTTCTTGTAGTCTTTTGTTAGTTTCTTCTAAATTTTCTATTAGTATTCTAGTTTCACTTTGATTAATCATACTTAATATACTTCTTATAAAATTTACTAAATATGCTATTTGCATTAAGCTAAATAGTAAATATGTATAAATTGAAATATTTTCTAAATCTCCAATAATTTTTATTTTTGATATGAAAATTAAAATTATTGAACTTAGACTTATTATTGTTATTTTATTTTTTATTTTTTCATCTAAACATTCTTTTACTATAATTGAAACCTTTTTATGTTTTATAAACAAAATTATAGCTAAATTTATTATAATTTCTGTCACATAAACTAAATTAATATTATTTATATATGTATTTTTTACAAAAAATATAATTTCTGATATTGTTTTTATTATTTCACAAAATAACACTGCTAAAAACAGCTTTTCTGATTTTATTTTCAAGAAAATTTTATATAAAAATAATTTTATTAAAATGTCTAGTGATATATATATTTGAATTGGTAAAAATAACGATATTATTATTTTTAAAATAGATTGAACAATAAATAACTTTAATTCTCCTTTTTGATGAATTTGAAAAATTTTAATTATCATTCGATTCTCTAAAAATATATTTATCAAATTTAAAAGTATAAATAATGCTATATTTATTGGATTGTTTTTTAGTTTGTTTAACATTTCATATTCTCCTTTTATGGTAATATATTCCATTTTATAACATTTTTTTGTTATTTGCAATACTTTTTAACAATTTTTTACAATTTTTTGTATAGTTTTGAAATATTTAGTCGATAATTTTTTAATTTTGTATAATTTTGTTTTTTGAGGAAATACTAAAATTATAAAAATACTATGAACAACTTAAAGTTATGATGTTTACTATAGTATGTTTATAAAAATTTAAGAAAGGATTAAGTAAAATGAAAACTAAAACAATTTTATTTTTAACTATATTATCTGCAGTTTTATTTTTCGTTCCTAGTTTTTGTAATGCTGAAAGTATAACTGCAAATGATGATGCAAGTTTAAGAAGTGCTATAACTGGTGAAGGTACTTCTGTAGTAATTACATTAGAAGATGATATTGATTTAGATGCTCCTATAGAGTTTACTGATAAAACTGTAACTATTAATGGTAATGGACATACAATATCTACATCTAAGCAATTAGAAGATGCTTCATGGCCAAAGGTTGGAAATGCTACACTTCTTACTGCTGGTTCAGATACTGGAAAATTAATATTAAATAATGTTAATTTAAAAAATGCTCCAAAATATGGTGCTCAAGCATACAATGGTGGTACTCTTGTATTAAATAATGTTAATGTAACAGGTTGCGGATATGGAGGTATTATAACAAATGCTGGTATCATTGAAGTTCAAAATTTAACATTAGGAAAAAATGGAGCAGATGACAATGTTGGTATTGAAATAGCAAAGAGTCAAAGTCTTGGTGCTGATAAAGAGCCTAAATTAATAATGAATGGTACTCTTAATTCAAGCCAAATGGAAAATGTTGTATATTTAGCAGTAAATGATAATTTAACAACTTTTGATGTTGAAAACAGTGAAACTACAACTGATAAGATTCTTGTTAGTGGAAATACAGTAGTTGTTACAGACCCACAAAATAATGTAAAATTCGTAAGTAACGAAAACTTCAAAGAAGGTTTAAAATTTGAAGGTGATGAGTTTGTTCCAAACATTACTGTAAGTGTTCGTATAATGTACAAAACTGTTGATACTCAAATAATGTCTAATTCTACTATTTCTATGGATCAATTAAATGCATTAATTAATTTAGAAGAATTAGGTTATGGTGATTATACTCTTGATGGTTTCTATTTAGATGCTGATTTTAAAGAGAGTTTTAATTTTGAAACTCCTTTAACTGAAGACACTGTTATTTATGCAAAATTAGCTCCAAAAGCTGAAAAAGATGAAACTCCAAAAACTGGTGTTGAAAGTTATTTAGGATTAGCCTTTGCTATTTTAGGTACAGCAATCTTAAGTATAGTTGTTCTTAAAAACAAAGAATTCTAAGAAATCATATTAGTTATAGCCTACATTAATTGTAGGCTGAACTATTTTATTAAATGCTAATTTTATTAATTTATCTATTCATCGAATGTATTATATTCTTTAATTAATTAATTTATTTATTATTTTTTATTCTTTGATTTATTAATGAGATAATTTACTAATTTAATTACTTCTAAGTACATATTTTTGCAAATAGAAAAGGGGATAAAATTTTTATTATGAAAAATAATTCAAAAAAATCGTTTCGTAAAATCGTTTATATTGTACTAATTATAATTGCTGTTCTTTCCGTTGTTTACATTATAAAATATTTCTATGATTATTACACTTCTAAGAATCAAAGTAATCTACTAAATGAAGTTACAATTTCAGAGCAAACTAATTTTCTAATTGAAAATAATTTGCAAGAGTCAACCACTGAACCTATTAAGTCTGAAAGAATTTTAAAATTGGAAGAACTAAAAAAGCAAAATGATGATATTATTGGTTGGGTTGAAATTGAAAATACTGACATTAATTACCCTGTCTTACAATCCGAAGACAATGATTTTTATATGAATCATAATTATAAAGGTGAGTTTTCTACTGCTGGTGCAATTTTTTTGGACAAAGATTATAACTGGAGTATTCCTAGTAGCAACCTTCTTATATATGGTCACAATATGAAAAATAGCACAATGTTTCAAAATTTACTAAATTATAATAGTATAGATTATTATTATGAGCATCCTATTATAAGATTTACCACCTTGCAAGAAGATGCCCAATATGAAATTATTGGTGCATTTTATTCTAAGGTATATTTTAAAACTGATACCAATGTTTTTAAGTATTATAAATTTATAAATGCTAAAAATGAAGATGAATATAACAGTTACATTCAAAATGTAAAAAAAGCTTCTTTATACGATACAGGAATAAGTGCTCAATATGGCGAACAATTAATTACTTTATCAACTTGTTCTTATCATACTGCTGATGGAAGGTTTGTTGTAGTTGGCAGAAAGAAAGTAGTTGAATAATAATTTAATTAATTTATTTTAATTAAATATTATTAAAAAGCAATTTATTTTGTAAAACATTAAAGCTCCTCCCTGATTATTCAAGGAGGAGCCTCATTGGTAAAAATTTAAAGTTTACACAAAGAATCTTATATTTTTTTATATTATTTTTATCTTAGCTTACTTTTATTATTTTTCTAAAATTCATTGTTTTTAATCTCTTTTTACTGTTTCTTTTTTATTTAGCAACTTAATTCTAACTAATAAGGTTATTGAAACTAATGCAAATATACTAATTAATATAAATGTTAAAATATCTATATCACCTGTTTGTGGTAAAATGCCTGGTCTAACATCATCTTTTTTAGCATCATTTATATTAGTACTACTTCCGTTTTGATTTGCATTATTGCTACTTCCATTGTTTCCACCATTCTGACTTTCATCATTTTGGCTTCCACCATTTTGACCTTCGGCATTTTCGCCTTCGCCATTTTGACTTTCGCCATTTTGGTTTCCATCGTTTTGGCTTTCGCCGTTTTGATTTTCGTCATTTTGACTTCCACCATTTCCACCATTTCCATCATTTTCATCATGATTTCCGCTGTTTCCATCGTCATCGCTTCCTACTTTTTCTTGTATTGTTACTTTAACAGAAGCATCACTAGTTGCTATATCTGAAACTGCATTTGATCCTGAAAAATTAGTTAATTTAATTGTTGTTTCTCCTAATGCTGCATTTTCTTTTACTTTTAATTTAATTTTTCCTATATCTTGTGCTGTATTTACCACTTGACAGTCTTTAGTAGTACCTATAATTATTTTATTTTGATAAAATGGTTCATCCCATTTTTCAGTTCCTTCTGACACATCATATTCAAATATTGAAGAATCAAATTCTATATTAGATTTATAAGCTCCAATACCTTTTTCACCACTCTCTACAGATATATCGCTTAATGAAATAGTTAAAGTAAGTTCATCTCCTATGTGAACCTGAGAATGATTTGCACTTAAGCTTACTTTGTAGCTATCGTTTGCTGCTTTTACATTTGTACTAAGTGCTAGCATTGTAATTAATACTATAGCAATTACATTTATTCTCCTTATAATATTTTTCATTTTTCTCTCCTATCCATTTGATTAATTTTATAATTTAGTTATTTTTTCCTTGTGTTATTACTAATCTTTTTAATAATAATAAGTCTGTTACTGTAATTTCGCCATCTTTGTTTATGTCTGCTGCTATAAATTGATCATCTTTTAAAATCCAATCTTCATTTGTTCCTGCTACTAAATGTCTTGTCACTTGTAATATATCTGTTTCTGAAATCTCTCCATCTTTATTGGTATCTCCTAAGATATTTTCATCAGTTTCTCCTGGAGTTTTAATCCAATCAACATTAGCTACAGCTGTCCCTTGATTTCCTGCTTCATCTTCAAATTCAAATGTGAAAGTTCCATTCTTTGTGAATGTATAGTTTCTAGCCATATTGTTATTTGTAATAATTATGTTTTCACTTTCATTTGCTAAGCTAACTGTTACTGGCTCTTCTGTTTCTTCTTGAATACTATATACAACTTCAGCTGTTGGTGCTGTTTTGTCTATCCAGCTAACCTTTGCTGTATGCTCTTTTATGTCTGAATCGTCAGCGTCATTAGCATCTTTATATCTGAATGTAAATTCATTATTTTCATTAAATGTATATGCTTTAGAATCGTGATTTACTATTGCAACTTTCATGCTCTCTACTTCTTCTTCTGCGTTTGCATTTTGGTTAATCATGTATGGGTTAATTGTTGCAACTACATTTTTGTTTGTTGTTCTTGTTATATCATAAGATATATCACTTGCTATTATATTTCCATCTTCAAGATAATCTGCTTTTATAGATTTGTAAGCTATGTTGCTTGCTTTATCAAGAAGTTTAAATTGATAATTTCCACTTTCTTCAAATGTATATTCTAATGGGTTTGCTTTTACTTGTTTTAATCCTCTCATTGCTTCTTCTGCATCATCAGGTATATCTTGAGCACTTATGCTAACTCCATTTTTGTCAAGATATTCTTCGCCTTTTACTTCACCGTTTTCCATTGTTGTTACATAATATCCAACATCTTCTGCTTTTCCTGTTGTATTTGTATATATTATTCTTGTGATTATTCCTTCTTCATTTAATTCTTCTACTTTATAAATATTTCCTGAAGCATTTAAGTAAGAAATTTTATTAACTTTTCCATCATTTACTTCAACATAGTTTATCTTTTTATCTTCATTATCTAATAAGTAAACATCTTCACTTATGCTATCTAGTAAGATACGTAATTTTTTATTTCCATCTAATTTATAATTAACATCTGCTGTTGGTCCGTTTGTGTCTATCCAGTCTACCTTAGCATAAGCTGTGCCTTTATTTCCGTTCTTGTCTTCAAATTCAAATGTGAAGTCTGTATTTTCTTTAAATATATAAGTATCGCTTCCGTTATTATTTGTTATTGTAATTTCTGTACTTGGATTAACAAGTTTTGCTATTACATAGTCTTTCGTTAATTCTCTAGTACTATATTCTATTTCTGCTGTTGGTTTTGTTCTGTCAATTTTTGTTGTATCTTCATATAGATTTATCATTGCTATTGATGCGAACATATCGTATGTTTCTAATCTTAA
Source organism: uncultured Clostridia bacterium (assembly GCA_947631315.1). Lineage (GTDB taxonomy): Bacteria > Bacillota > Clostridia > TANB77 > CAG-508 > CAG-793. The sequence continues at coordinate 10,545 of CANRLA010000003.1, forward strand.
TCTGACATATTTTGCTTTAACACTATCATCAAAATCTATTGTTCTTAATGCAATATTCTTTTCAAAGTCTTCACTTTTCTTAACTTCTGTCCATTCTTTTCCGTCCATGCTTACTAATATTGTTGCATTTTTTATGTAATCTGGGTCATTATCTTTATATTTTGTTTGTATAAATTCTACTGCTGATATATATTTTGGATAGTTTAATTCAACTGTAATATATGTGTCTACATTATTTTTTATAATATCTTCAGCAAAGTTTGTGTGCCATAATGTATGTATGTTTCCATCTATTGCATTTGGTGCATAATATGGTCTCTTACTATCAAGTGATTGAGTTGAATATCCTGTTCTTTCTTCATCTTCAGTCTTATTGTCCGGATAATCTTTAATTGATAAGTTTGAAACACTTATATATTTTCTATTCTCAGGTTGATTATCCTCAGTAAATTCATATACTTCTGATGGTGCACTTGCAAGTTTATTTCCTGTAGGTGTTTGTCTTACTTGTAGTGTTTTATTTCCAGTTAAATCAGGTGAAGATGTTTTAAATGATTTCCAGTTATCACCTTCTTTATAACGCCATTGTGTTTTTTCTATATCTATACCAATTAGACGATTTTCTAGGTCGTTAGCATATAAATTAGTTGGTAAAGTTTGCTCTTCTATCTCTATTTTGTATATATTTGCTTCTGAATAATCAGTTCCAACTATATGAACATATATGTCATTTTCTGCTGTAATACTGTTAACTTCGTCTTTGCTAAGTTTTAATTTATGTTCTGCATCTGCATCAAATGATACTTCTTTCCATTTACTCTTATCATCTATAGTGTCTTTTCCACTTAAGTTGTAGTCCCAACGAACACCGGTACCATCAAAACGACTTGATAATACTATTTTTTCTGCATCTACTCCGTCAAATGAGAAGCTTGCAAGTGATGTGTCTGTTTGACCTAATAAGAAGTTTGCTACTGTTCTTGTTATTCCTGGTTGATATACTTTATATGTTGCAGGATCTTTCGCTGTGTCGTCACTTAAGTTCTTTCCTTGTGTTAATAAGTCTGTTTCTAAAAGTGTAAATCTAAATGAATAATCTACTGTTTTGATTTTTCCTTCAATTTGGTCTAATAAGTTTTTCATTGGTAGTGGATATGGCATTAATGCATTTCCTAATTCTACTGCTAATTCATAGTAGTCTTTGTCCGCTTTCGCTAGACTTCCTTCGTATGCATTATATGTATTTATTAATCCCCACCAAGCATCTATATTAATTTTTTGTACTTTTAATGCTTCTCTATAGATTTCTTCTTGTTTCTTTAAGTCACCTTTATATATATCTGCTGTCATCATAATTTTTTCAGCTTTTTCATAATTTGCATAATCATTTATAGCTTCTTGTGATAACATCATATATGTTGCAGCCCAGCCACTAACATAAGAATCGTTACCCCATCCTAAAGGCATTCTTGTTTGCATCTTTTCACTAGCTCCTGATTGAGCCCATCCTGATACGTCATTGTCCATTGACCAGTAACCTTTTCCATTTGCATCTTTTCTATAGTAAATGATTGCTGCGTGTCCTGGTTGACTTATAACTGATGCTGGAGTACCATGTGCTGCACGGATATGGCAACCTAATTTTGATATACCACCACAAACTGCTCCTGTTCCATATGAGTTTCTCATACTCATCCATGCTTTATATACTTTGTCCACTACTGTTCCATCTTCTTTTACATCTCCTGTATATGATACATGGTATTCGCTGAATATTCCTTCAAATAATTTATCCCATTCAGCCATTTTCTTTTCAGGGTCATGGAAAATTGGATTATCAAAGTTTGGCCATACATAAGCAATATATGTATGAGGTTGTAAATATTTTTCTGGATTTTCGTCTTTATGTTCATCTATTCTTTTTTGTGTATAAGCATTGAACCACTCTAATTCTTCATCATCTGTAATGTTATTCATTACATAACGCATTTCTTCAACTTTTAATGCTTCAAACCATTGTCCTTGGTCTTGAGTTTCACTTACTTTGAATTTTCCTCCGTCATATAATTTCTTATATATTGCATAACGATTTACAGAATCTGATCTATTTGCAGGGTGGTCAATTTGAGCCCAATATCCAACTTTTGTTGCATGAGTTAATGAAAGTGAAATTGCCATCTTTCTATAAACATCACCTTTTGTTAAGCTTGGTTCCCATGGGTTGTTTGTTAGCTCTGTTTTATCAAAATCTTCATGATAAGCATTGTAAAGTCTTGTAAGTTCTTTTATTGAATTATAGTAACTTCCGCCATCAGGTTCTCCACCTAATACATACAAGCGAAGAGTTTTTAAATCATTCATTAACCATCTAACAGTTTCTTTATATTGTTCATCTTGTTTAACTATTGCTTGTAAAAGGTCATAACCTACTGCATTTACAAATGTTCTTTGTAATAAAGTTTGTTCATAATCATTTATTTGTTGTTCTAAAGTTTTGTCTTTTAATTCATTATCATATTGTTCTACTGTTTTAATAAAATCAGCATCTTCCATTGTAGGTTCTTCATATCCATCTTTATATAATCTCGGATTTGCATAAACAGCATGGTCTGAAGAATTGCTTCCAATACAATCACATTCTAATTTTAAATATTTTGCACCTGTAACATCTATTGTTAATTTTTCCGCATTTTTATCTCCTTTTAATGCGTTTGGATTTTCTGATGTTTTTAGTGTCCAGTTTTGTTTATCATCAGATGTGTATATTTTGAATTTAACACCATTTCCTTGATTTCCACGACTTTCATCAATACCAACATATGTACTGAATTTATCAAATCCATAATCACCAATATCATATACTAGTGTTGAATTTGCGTGCGCAGAAATTCCTTTTAAAAAGTATGTTTTTTCTCCATCTATTAATAAAGTGATTAGTCCATGGTTATATTTTGTTTCTAAGTTACTGTCTAATGTAATACTTCCCCATCCTACTTTTGAATCTTCTTTAATATATTCAATGTCAGATAAATATTTGCTCATCTCATTAGAAACTGTTGCTGCTAGATATTTACCTTCCTTTTCACTTAATGTTGTTGTCTCAGATTTTTGACTGATATTTAAGTATTGAGCACAGACTTTAATTGAAAAAAATAAAATAAAAAATAAAATAGAACTAGCAACTAGTTTGTTCAAAATTTTTTCTGTTTTAAATTTTAATTTGTTTTTCACAACAAAACCCCCTTTATATGATAATATTATTATATAAATTATAACATATTTTAGTATTTGTGTAAATATTTTTTACTAATCTTGTTGTTGTTTAGCAAATTTTTATTTGAATTTCCGTTTTTTATTAAAAACCTGATATAAGTGTGGTGATATAATATTAATATGTTTTCTTATGATGAAAGGAAAAATTATGAAAAAATGGAAACATATTAATTTTGAACAAAGGAAAACTATTGTATCAGGTATTACTCATAATAAAAAATTATGTGAAATTGCAACTATCTTGAATCTAGACCCAACTTCTATTTCTAAAGAAGTTAAAAGAAATCGTACTTTATCTAAATATGGTAGGACTTCTCAAGAATGCCCTTTATTATCTAGATGGCCTTACGTTTGTACTAATTGTAATAAAAAATATACATCTTGTCATTTTAACCAATATAGATATGATTCTAAGGTTGCTCAAAATAATGCAGATTGCAATCTAATTAACTCTAGAAAAGGTATTGATATTTCTTCTGAAGACTTTAAAGAACTAGATCTTATTATTAAAAATGGTGTTGATAACAATAAATCAATTTACCAAATTAAAATTGAAAATTCTGATAAAGTAACAAAATCATTAACTACTTTATACAGATATATTGATAAAGGTTATTTAACAACTAAGAAAATTGATTTACCTTTTGCTGTAACTTACAAAAAAAGAAAATATAAAAGTAAGTACAACTACTCTGACAATATAATAGACAGAAGTAATCATACTTACCTTGATTATCTTGCATACATACATAATCACCCAAATTCGTATGTATGGCAATTAGACTTTCTTGGTTCAATTAAGAAAGACTCTAAGTCTATTTTAACACTTTCTTTACCTAATTTGCAATTCTCTATCATTGAAATAATAAATCTTCCCAATTCTTCTAAAGTCGTTTCATTCTTTGACTACATTGAAAATAAAATTGGAACAGATGCTTTCTTAGATTTATTCCCTGTTATTCTTACTGATAGAGATCCTTGTTTTAATGACTATGATGGCATTTGTTTTTCAAAAAATACTGGCGAAGAAAGATGCAAGTTATTTTATTGCGACCCTTATGTGTCAAATCAAAAGCCAAATGTTGAGAACATTAATAAACAATTAAGAAAATTTTTTCCTAAGGGAAAATCTGTTGATAATTATACATCTAAAGACATAAAAGAAAAGAATTTTATACTTTTAGATACTCCTCTTAAATCTTTAGATTCATTTACACCAAAACAAGCTTTTATAAAAGTATTTAGTGAAGAATTATTTAATAACTTATTAAAATAATTCAAATTAATTATAATCATAAGAAAACATATAAACTGAAATAAGTCTGAAAAAACGGAAATAAAGCCGTTTATTTGTCATGCTTATTTTTCTATATTTTAATTAAAATTTAATATTTTTTTCAGCTTTATTTCCGTTTTATTACTTAAAAACTGTAATAAATCTGAATAATGCAAAAACCTTTTATTTTCCGGAAATTACTCTGAAAATTTGCGATCTTGTTGTTGTTTTTCTACTTCTAAATATGGCAATAGCTCATTAAATATTTTTCCTCCAACCGGTGCTGCTACTCCACCTCCTTGATGACCTCCTTCTCCTGTTGGATTATATAGTGTAACTAAAAGCACTACTTGAGGATTTTCTATTGGTGCAACTCCGATAAAAGATGTTACATATTTTCCAGTATTGACCCCATCTTCTGATGTTCCAGTTTTTCCTCCAATGTTATATCCTTCAACTTTTGCATTTTTTCCAGTTCCTTCTGCTACAACAGTTTGCATCATGCTTAATACATCTTTAGAAGTTTTCTCAGATATAACTCTTTCCCCTGTTTCTACAGGTATTTCTGTTACTTTAGGATTTCCATTTTCATCTTTTTCGCTACTACTTATAATACTTTTTACTAAATGTGGTTTTATATAAACTCCTTTGTTAGCAATTGTGGAAAGCATTGTTACCATTTGAATTGGAGTTATTTCAAATCTTTGTCCAAACGCTATTGTTCCAAGTTCTACTGGTCCAACTTTTTCCTCTTTTAAGAATATAGAACCTGCTTCTCCTGGTATATCTATTCCAGTTGTATGAAAAAATCCAAACTTTCGTAAATAGCTATAATATGTTTTTACTCCCAATTTTTGTCCTAATCCAATAAATACTGGATTACAAGAATTCATTAATGCGTCTCTTAAACTTTCGCTTCCATGTGGTCTATAATATCTCCAGCATTTCATCTTTACTCCGGCAACATCAATATAACCCGTACAACAAAATTCTCCTGCTTTATCAGTAGTTGTTATGCCTTCTTCTAAAGCACTTGATGCAGTTACTAATTTAAAAGTTGATCCTGGCTCATAAGTATCTGATATTGCTTTATTTCTCCAAAGTGCCTGCATTTGCTTTGATTGATCTTCTTTTGATAAACTTTCATCTACTGCAAATGGGTCGTTTAGGTTATAATCAGGATATCCAGCCATAGCTAATATATCCCCATTTTGTGGATTCATTATTACAATGTTTCCACCATCTGTACACTTATTGTCTATACATGCTTCTTTAAGATGCTTTTCTGCTATTCCTTGAATTGTTGCATCTATTGTTAAAACCAAATCATCACCATTTACTGGGTCTATATATTCTTCTGACGTATCATCAATTTGACTACCAGCTGCATCTGTTATTCTACTTATATAACCTTTTGTTCCTTTTAAATTTTCTTCATATTTTGCTTCAATTCCTGAAAGACCCTGATTATCACTACCGCAAAATCCTATTACTTGAGAAGCTAGATTATTGTATGGATAATATCTTTTTGTATCCTCATCTATGTTAACTCCCTGTGAAATACCATTTTCATCCAGCCATTCTCTTAGCATATTTGCCTTTTCATTATCAACTTTACTAGCTATTTTCTCTATTGATGAACGCTTACTTACCTTTTTTAGTGTTTTTTCATAATCTAATTCAAATAGCTCTGAGAGCTTTCTTGCTACTTTTTCTTTGTCCTGTATTACTGTTGGATTTACAGTTATTGTTTGAACTGTACTACTTACTGCTAATACTTTTTCTCCTGTTGCGTCATATATAGTTCCTCTTTTGGGATTTACACTTCTATCAGATGTTTGTTGTAAATATGCCCTCCTTTTAAGTTCACTTCCTTCTACAAATTGCAAATATCCTATTCTAAATAATAATAGACACAATATTATTATTGTTAGTAACATCGAATTTCTCATCCTTTTTTTTAGTGACTTTTTTCCTATCATACCTACACATTTAAAATAAACGAATATAAATTCGTTGTATTTTTCTCCTTATAAATATTTAGATTTTAATAAAATCTATAAACTCTTTATAAAGATTATTATTTTGTTTTTAATTTTATGATTTTTGTTTAATTTATAATTTTAATAAATTTTCTCAATTTCTTTTTTAAGCTAAATTAATTTGCTATTGGTTTAAAAAAATTTTAACAATTAAAATAGACACTTTTTAGATGTAAACTTTGCATCTAAAAGCGTCTATTTTTCATTATTTGATTTCTATTATATTATTTTTTCTGTTTACTTTTTGGTGTTTTTATTGCTCTCCTTTAAGTGTTTTTAATAATTTTTGCCACCAGCTATCTTCTTCATTATTTTCTGTGTCTGTCGATGATTCAACATAGTCTTTCTTTTGAAGTGTAATATAAACTTTTTGATTATTGTCTAATTTCTGCATTCCTAATTTTTCTTTTGCTGCTTGTTCAATATTATTAATGTTCATTCCTTGTTCTATGCTTACTTTAAGTTGTGCATTTTGTTTTTGAAGTTCGGCTAAACTTGCTTTCAAACTTTCTTTTTGTGAAAATCTTGAGTTTATTAGAGCATATCTATAACTTATGGTTAATAACAACACGAATACTATTCCTATTTCTATAATATGCTTTACATTTTTTCTTTTTTCTATTACTTGTGCTTTTCTTATTTTTTTTCTAATATCATCTTTATTATGTACAGTATTTTCTTTTTTCTTAGTTCTTTTTCGCACTGGTTCTATTGGTTCTTCTTTTCTAGGACTAGTTTCATACTCATAGTAATTAATCATAAGTTATCACCTCTTTTCTCTTTAGGTTTAGTTTTGTTGCTTGCTCTCTATTTTCTATTGTTTTTTACTTTATGTTTTCCATTATTTTAGTTTTTTTCATTTTTTTCAAATATTCTTAATTTTGCACTCTTTGCTCTTGGATTTTCTTGTAATTCTTCTTTGCTTGCTTCTATCGGCTTTTTATTAACTATATTTCCATAAGATTTATAACCACATATGCAATATGGCAAATCCTTTGGGCAAGTGCATTTCCCTTGAGCATCATTATATGCATTTTTTACTGCTCTATCTTCTAATGAGTGGAATGTTATTATACATAATCTACCATTTTGATTTAATACATCAATTGAATTTCTAACTGTATCATACAATGGCTTTATTTCATTATTTACTTCTATTCTTATAGCTTGAAATGTTCTTTTTGCTGGATGTCCATCTTTTGAAAATGGTTTAGATTTTTCAATAATATCTGTAAGCATTTTTGTTGTAGTTATCTTTTCTTTTTTTCTATATTCACAAATATTTTTAGCAATTGATTTCGAAAATCTTTCTTCTCCATATTCATAAATTATTTTAGCTAGTTCTTCTTCTGAATAATTATTTACGACATCCATTGCTGTAAATTTTTGGCTTTGATCCATTCTCATATCTAAAATATTATCACTATTATAACTAAAGCCTCTTTCTCTTTCATCTAATTGATATGATGATACTCCTAGGTCCAATAATATTCCATCTACTTTATCTATATTAAGTTCTTTTAAAATATTTTTTATGTCATCATGATTTCCATGTACTAATTTATAGTTTTTAAAAAATTTTAATTTTTCCTCTGCTACATTTAAAGCATCTATATCTCTATCTATGCCTATTAGTAAACCTTTATTTGATAACTTTTCTATTATTTTTATGCTATGTCCTGCTCCACCTATTGTACCGTCTACATATATTCCATCAGGCTTTATATTAAGACCTTCTATACATTCATCTAATAAAACAGGAATATGTTTAAATTCCAAAATAACACCTCTTTATAATTCCATTAGTTGGCATATATAAATATATGCCAACTTTACTTTTATCTTTTGTTTAATTCTTTTGTATATTTAAAAGTTCTTTAGTGAAATAGACATCTTTTGAATTTTACTATCTCATTTGTTCGAATCTTTATAATCATTGCTTATATTTTGAAATTTTTTCTTTAGTTTAGTTTTTCTTTTTTTCTTCTGTTAGGCGTTTTATTATGTGATTTTCATTTGTAAAATTTTTCTTTTGTTCAAAACTTATAATTTTCTTCTTTTGTATTTTAAGTTATTCACTTTTTATCTTTTGTAAAAATTTTTAATCTTATCTTTTGTGTTTTTATGTTTTTTCTTATGTAAAGTTTAAAATTTTATCTTTTGTTAGCTTTATCTTTAGTATAATTTATATAAACTTTTGCAAGTTATATACCAAGCATTCCGAGATTTGCCATATTTTCAGCGATTTGATCTGCTGAAAGATTTTCTTCACTATTGTATTTCTTCCATTTGTCTTTATCCCAGATTTCAATTCGTGTTCCAACCCCTGTAATCATTACTTCCTTATCTAATTCTGCATATTCTCTTAAGTTCGATGATATAAGGAATCTACCTTGTTTATCAATCTCACATTCAATTGCTCCTGATAAGAAAAATCTAACAAAATCTCTAGCGTTTTTATTGGTTAGTGGTAATGTCTTTAATTTTTCTTCAAAGTTGTCCCATTCTTTTTGTGAAAATCCAAACAAACATCCATCTAGTCCTTTTGTTATTATGAATTTATCACCAACGTCTTCTCTTAACTTAGCTGGCATTATTAATCTGCCCTTTGCATCTAGTGAATGTTCGTATTCGCCAATTAACAACTTCTTGTTCACCTCCTACCACTTTAAACCACTTTGTACCACTTTCAACTAAATTTTAATACAACAAAAAATAAAATGCAATAGTTTTTATTAAAAATTTTTTATATTTTTAATAAACTTTTGCATTTTTTATTTACTATATTTTTTATTGTTTTCAATTATTTATTATGCAATTCTTTCATTATTGCATTTTTTATTTCTTATTACTTTATTTTTCTATTAGCCTTATCAAAAGTAATATCTCTGTTCTTTCTTCTATCTATTACATAAGTACTTCCATAAATTGTCTTTGCTAGATGCTTTACTGCAGCTCCAGCTTCACCTATTTCTAGTGTATTTTTGAATCTACCTACTGCTACATCTACAACACCAATTGAAATTGATGTTAAAGGATATTGTTCCATTATTCCTCTTCTATTTTCTACCTCTAAGTATCCTCTTTCTAAATCTTCCTTATTAAAGAATTTTGCAAGTCCTGCATCAAATTGTGTAATTATTGATTGACTGATTTTTTCGTAATCCTCATCCTCTGTAATTGCTATAAAATCGTCCCCTCCAATATGTCCAACAAAATTTTTTTCATTTTCTTCTTTTAATATATTGTCCTGTATTACCTTAGCGGTAAATTTAATTATTTCGTCTCCATTAGAAAATCCATAAGTATCATTATAAGCCTTGAAATTATCTAAATCTATGTAAAGCATTGCAAATTCTTGCTTATTCGAAAGCCTTTTTTTCATTTCTGCTTGAATTTGCACATTTCCTGGAAGTCCTGTAAGTGGACTTACCATTCTATTTGAATTTAATAATCTCATTATATTTTTTATGTTATAATATAGTATTTCTTTATCTATTGGTTGTTCTAAATATAATTCTACTTCATTTTTTAATATTTCAACGATGTGTGATGTATCTTTATTTGAAGATACAATAATTATAGGTGTAATTGAATTGTCTTCATCGCTTCTTACATTTTTACAATATTCTATTATGTCACCTTGTATATTATCTTCATTTATAACTAATATATCTGGAATATTTTTTAATACTATTTCAAATTGTTTCGGTACTATCTTTTTTATTCTTATTTCTTTGTCATTTTTAAATGTTTCTTCTAATTTTGCTTTTAAATCATTTTCTTTATCAACTACATAAATGTATTTCACGATAAAGCTCCTTTCTTATGTTACATTTCAACAGTAACTTCACCTGTTGCAGGAAGTCCATTTACATTCACTACAGTAACAGAAATTGTATGTGTACCGCTCGTAACCTCCCAAGTAACAGATATTTCCTTTTGATTTATCGGTGTTTCACCACTATCTCTAGTTTCACCATCTACAGTCATAGATACTTTACTGATTCCTTCATCATCTTTAGCATTTAATATAATTTTTAATCCATCTCTTGATAAAGTGAATGTTGGTTTCGTATCTCCAATAATACTTTCTGTTCTTGTTTCTCTATTTCCTTCTTTGTCTACAGCAATTATTGATAATTTATTTTGTCCTGATGGAACATCTATATTAGTATTAATTTCTGTTGGATTATCTTCTTTTTCTACTCTTACAGCTTCATCATCATTCCAGCTATATGTTATATAATCTATTTCTGTATCATCATTTGCTTTGATATTAAGCTTTGTTCCACTAATTGCTATTTCTATTGTAGGCTTGTTTACATCTGAACTATCATATAAATATTGTTTATGAAAGTTTTTCTTATTACCAAAATTATCTGTTACTGTCATTCTTAATATGTTGTTTCCATTTGGAATTTGAATAACTGTTTCTAATGAAAGAGTACCATTTCCTTCTATTGTTACTGGTTCTCCGTCATTCCATTTATACATAAACTCTTTAATTGGATATTGTTCTGATGAGACTGTTATTTTGGTTTCTTTTCCCATTCTATCTGCCGTAATTTCAACATTATCTATAATTTTTTCTCCGCTATTTTGTATTATTGCATAAGTTGATTCGCCTATTAAAATTAGACCAAACAATATAATACTTATACAAAATATTTTTATTATTTTTGAAATATCTGCTTTATTACTTGTAGCATTTGCTCTTCTTATTGTTTCATTTTGTATAGGTATTCTTTCTACTTTTACTTCATTTTTTGTTTCTATTTTTTGTTCATTTACTTTCTTTTGTGGTTCTCCACCCATTGATAAAATTTGGTTCATTATTTTTCCTCTTTAATTTTTATATTGCTTGCATTATAGCATATTGATTTTTTTTAGTAAACTTTTTTTACTATTTTATTAAATATTTTTTACTATTTTTTATTTTTTTATACTATTTTGCTATTAATACAAAGATTGAAAACAAAGTAATGATAAAAATATATTGGTACAATATATATTTTTTAATACAATGATAGAAATATATTTAAAAAATACAAGATATGTATTTCAATATCTTGTATTTTTATTTACATTAACTTATTTTTAAACTACATATTTTTTTATAATTAATGCTCCCGCTCCAAATATTAACACTGCTCCTGCAATTATTGCTATATATGTTTGTGCTATACCTGTTACTACTGTTAGTATTACTGGTGCATCATCCATATCGTCTTCTCCGTCTTTTTTATTATTTGGCGTTGAATCTATATCAGGTGAATCTGATGGATTACTATCTTTACTTATTTCTGCTACATTTATTTTTAGATTTAAGTTTTCATCTCCATTTATCCATGTTAGCAATACTTCTACCGTTGCTGATTCTCCTGGTTGTAATAGTGTGTCTTTCAATTGGTCTGTTACTATCTTTCCATTTTCTTCTCTCCACTTTGGATTATCTGCTTGATTAAATTTTAATCCTTCCGGTATATAGTCTGATATCTCTGTTGCGTATCCTTCTATCTCTCCTTCGTTTGTTATTCTTATCTGATATCTAAATTTTACTATTGTATTTTCTATTCTGTCTTTATTTAGTTCTACTTTTACTACTGGCTCCGGGTCTTGCTCTGCATAATGGTCTGTATCCATCTCTTTTTGTATACCATCTTCTATTAATATTGCTTGACTTACCCATTTTCTTAATGCTAAATCAAAATATTTTACATATAGATGTTCTACATCTTGGTCGTCTTCCCCTTCATTCCATTCATTTGGTGTTGAGTCTGTATCGTCTACTTCTTCTCCTTCTTCGTCTGTATCTTTACTTATCTGTGCTTTATTCGTTATTGTTCTATCTGATGTGTTTGGTTCTGTTACTCTAAATGCTATCTTTACATCTTTATAATCAGGTGTGTCCATTGTCGTTGGGTCAAATCCTTTTAATAGATTCTCTCCTTTTACTTTTTCATTTTCTTTTGATAAATAATCGGTTGCTATCGTTTCTGCTTTTTTTATTTCTGTTGTTATATTTCCGTCTTTATCATACATTATCCATTTATATTCTTTATTTATTTCATGGTCTTGTATAAATTCTAACCCTGCTGGTATATCATCTTTTATCTCTGCTGCATAGCCTGCTTGGGTTCCTTCATTATATACTCTTATTGTGTATGTTACTACATCGTTATTTGCTACTCTTACTGGATCTTTTGGATGTGTATATTCCATATTTGTTATTTCTTTTCCATCAACTATTGTTCCATATTTTGATGTATCCACTTGTGGTACTCTTGTTGTTATTTCCTCGTCATTTACTCCTGTTATAAATTTTCTTAATGCTAAATCAAATTTTTCTAATATGATTTTTTCAAAGTCATCATCGTCTTCTTGTCCTTCATAATGATAATCTTTGTCTGTTAAATCTTCTTTATTATCGTCATTTCCTTTATAATTTGGAAGTTCTGAATCATTTGGAAGTTTTACTTTCTCATCATTATCTCTATCCGGTATATTATATTCATTATTGCTTGCTGTTATTTCTGCTATATTTGTGATTTTCTTAGAAACTTCTGTTGTATTTTTTACTTTGCATCTAACTTGAATATCCTTATAATCTAAGGTTCCTTCTCCATTAAATCCTTTTAATATATTTTCTTCACTTTGAGCTTTTGATAAATATGTTGTCTTTATTGTTCTTCCTGTTTCATCACTACTATCTAAAGTCCATAAATATTTTTTGTTCATTTCATCATTTGGTAAGAACTCTAGTTCAGGTGGTAAGTGATCTACTATCTCATCTGCATATCCATCAACTTGACCTTCATTATATATTCTTAATGTATATGTTACTATATCACCTACTTTTACTTTTATTGGTTCTTTTGAATGCTTATAATCTGCTGTTTTTTCTCCATTTAATAATGGTGAAACATCTACAGTTGGTGCCCTATCATACTCTCCATTTGTTTTTAATTCAGTTTCATTTACAGCTGTTATAAATTTTCTTAATGCTAAGTCAAAATTTTTAATATATACTTTTTCAAAGTCATCATCATCTTCTTCGCCTTCATAATAATGATTACTATCACTTAAATCGTCTGGATTTGTATTTTTTCCTTTATAGTTTTCCATATTATCTTTATTTACATTTGGGCTGTTTGATGGCTGTGAATCTATATCACTTCCATTTGTATTGTCTTCTGTATCATAATCATTACTAATATATGCTACATTTGTTAAAATACCATTATTACCCATCATAGCTTCATAATTAACTTTACAATCGATTTCTATTGTTTCATAATCTAAATCCCCATCAAATGTTTTTAAATCTTTTGCTTGGTCTTGGATTTCAAATATCACTCTATTTGTATTTTCATTATATTGTATTTTATAGGTATTTTTTTCTTGACCATCAGAACCAGTTGATGTAACAGTTCCACTACTTAATAACACTAATCCTCTTGGTAGTTGGTCTATTATTTGACTAGCATATCCTGTTTTTTCACCTTCATTGTAAATCGTTATGTTGTAGGTTACTTTATCATTATTTTTTACCAAAATAGGATCTTTCTTATGATTGTAATCTGCTGTTGTATCTTGTTTACTTTCTAATCCTGTGTCATTTATATTTGGATTTCTAGATGGAATATTTAAGTCTTTTAATAACACATCATTTATTTTTGTTATATATTTTCTTAATGCTAAATCAAATTTTTTATAAGTATTTTTTATAACGAATCCGCTTCTAGAATTTCCTGTAATTTGTGCAGTATATCCTCGAGGTAAATCTTTTTCTATAACTGTATAAAATATCTCTTGCCCATCTTTATCTGTATCAAGATCTGTAAATGTATATTGCCAGTTATTTCCCTCATTTAAAGTTGCTTCGTTTTTAACTTCACCATTAGCTAGTAATTCCACTACTACTGATGATGGTCTCGTACTTTGAGCATTATCTGAATCATCCCAAACCTTTTTAACTGATACTTGCGTTTTATCTGTTTTATGATAATTTGTTATAGTAAATCCGTCTGTTTGGTTTCCTGATACTGTTTTAGTATATTCAGGTATTTCAGTTTTTTCTCTTACCGTATAAACTATTTCACGGCGATCACTATTATTTTTTTGTAAATTTGTGAATGTATGTTTCCAGTTATTACTTGCATTTAATTTTACTGTTTGACTTACCTCTCCATCAGCTAGTAATTCCACCTCTACTTCTTCCAGTCTTAATCCGTCTTGGTCATTATTATCAGACCAAATTTTTTCTACTGGTATACTTATGTTTGTAGTTATATGAGTATTAGTAATTGTATAACCACTTGCAGCATCTCCAGTTAATGATGATGTATAACCATTTGGTGTATTTGCTTCTTTAACGGTATAGTTTATTACCTTTCCTGATTTATCATATTTATCTAATCCTAAAAATGTATATGTCCAGCTATTACCCTCATTAAGTTCTATTGTTTCACCTTTTTGCACATTATCCGCTAATAACTGCACTTTTACATTTTGCGGTCTTATATTATCTTGATTGTTAGAATCTTCCCATACTTTAGTAACAGTTATATTAGTAAGGTCAGGTTTTAATGTTTGTGTATCATCAGCACTAAAGTTAATCTTTTCGTCTTTAATTTCTACAACTGGTTGATTTGATGTATTAGAATTTGATGGAGTAGACCAATAAGTTATTTCTCTATTAATATTTAATGCTGAAATGCTAATTTTTATATCAGTATTGTTTTTTATTGAATTTACAGGTACTTGAATATAAAAGTTATTTCCAATTGTTGATTTTATTTTATCACTTATGTTATTACCTGTTATTTCTACCTTACTACTATTTAAGATTTTAATATCTGTTTGTGTTATAGCGTTTGCAGTTACTGTTGCACTAAAATTTGTATAGTTATCACTATTTTTTGTTATTTTATAAGGTCCTATTACATAATGTCCGTTACTATTCTCTATTGTTACTCCATTTTTTATTAATGTTAATGCTTGATTTGATGTGTTTGATGTATAAGTTTTGTGTCGTTCTGGCTCTGATATTAGATAATCATATAATGCATCTATTGGACACTCCTCTTCATCATAACTATATTTACTACATATATCTACTTTGTTTGCACCACCATTTTGTGTGCCTACATAAAAAGTTTCTGCTTTAGTAGGTTGGTACTGACCATTTGCATTTGTTATATACCATATTGCAGCTTGTTGTATAACTTCTATCAAATCTTTAAACTTTTGTTCTTTTGAAGAATTATTTTCAGCTGTCATTCCTGTTAAGAAAGCATCTTTATTCAATGAATCACCATATGAATCTTTAACTTTACTTAATAACGTATTAACTGAATCTTCATCTTCAGGTATGCAAATATTATCTAAAAGCCATAGTAATTTATTATAATTTTCTCCCTGTGGAAATACGCTTTCACTATTGTATGGAGAGGAGATTTTCGATTTATCTTTGAAATCAAAATATTGATTATATTGTACTATACTACTTTGCGAATTTTCTGACCCAAATCCAATTCCATCTTTTATACAATATAATGCTTCGCTAGTATTTTTAGGAGATGTTCCACCAGCATCAGTATATTCAACTATTTTAATTATTGGTAAAGGTGCACTACTACCACCGTTCTTTCTTCCTGAGGTGTAATAACCTGTTGGTCTGCCATTTCCTTTGCCATATAGGCCTAGATATTTTCCAGGCGTGGTACTTTGTGCAAAATTGGAATTACAAAATAGTATTGCAATTGTTATAAAAAAAGTTAGTAATAATCCTATTTTTTTAGTTTTTTTCATTATATATTCCTCCGTTTAAATTGACCCATTTATCCAAAATAATTATATATAAGCAATTTGTAAAAATCAATCATTTTGTATTTCAAATATATTTCAAGAATATTTCTTTTATGTTACTTTTATATTGTTATTATTTGCTTAAAAATATTTTTTATTATTAATATTTTTTATAGTACAAAAAATCAAACATAAAAAATGTCCATAATAAAAAAAAACCAAAATGCTATTTTATCTCTAACATCTTGGTTTTTTCATAATATAAATTATATTTCTTTATATTAAATTACATATTTTTTTATTATAAACGAACCTGCAGAAATTATTAATATTGCACCGGCTATTATTGCTATATAATTTTGTGCTATACCTGTTACTACTGTTAGTATTACTGGTGCATCATCTATATCATCTTCTCCGTCTTTTTTATTATTTGGTGTTGAATCTATATCCGGTGAATCTGATGGATTACTATCTTTACTTATTTCTGCTACATTTATTTTTAGATTTAAGTTTTCATCTCCATTTATCCATGTTAGCAATACTTCTACCGTTGCTGATTCTCCTGGTTGTAATAGTGTGTCTTTCAATTGGTCTGTTACTATCTTTCCATTTTCTTCTCTCCACTTTGGATTATCTGCTTGATTAAATTTTAATCCTTCCGGTATATAGTCTGATATCTCTGTTGCGTATCCTTCTATCTCTCCTTCGTTTGTTATTCTTATCTGATATCTAAATTTTACTATTGTATTTTCTATTCTGTCTTTATTTAGTTCTACTTTTACTACTGGCTCCGGGTCTTGCTCTGCATAATGGTCTGTATCCATCTCTTTTTGTATACCATCTTCTATTAATATTGCTTGACTTACCCATTTTCTTAATGCTAAATCAAAATATTTTACATATAGATGTTCTACATCTTGGTCGTCTTCCCCTTCATTCCATTCATTTGGTGTTGAGTCTGTATCGTCTACTTCTTCTCCTTCTTCGTCTGTATCTTTACTTATCTGTGCTTTATTCGTTATTGTTCTATCTGATGTGTTTGGTTCTGTTACTCTAAATGCTATCTTTACATCTTTATAATCAGGTGTGTCCATTGTCGTTGGATCAAATCCTTTTAATAGATTTTCTCCTTCTACTTTTTCATTTTCTTTTGATAAATAATCTGTTGCTATCGTTTCTGCTTCTTTTATTTCTGTTGTTACATTTCCTTCTTTATCATACATTATCCATTTGTATTCTTTATTTATTTCGTGTTCTTGTATAAATTCTAATCCCTCTGGAATATCATCTTTTATCTCTGCTGCATAGCCTGCTTGGGTTCCTTCATTATATACTCTTATTGTATATGTTACTATATCATTATTTGCTACTCTTACTGGATCTTTTGGATGGGTATATTCCATATTTGTTATTTCTTTTCCATCAACTATTGTTCCATATTTTGATGTATCCACTTGTGGCACTCTTGTTGTTATTTCCTCGTCATTTACTCCTGTTATAAATTTTCTTAATGCTAAATCAAATTTTTCTAATATGATTTTTTCAAAGTCATCATCGTCTTCTTGTCCTTCATAATGATAATTTTTGTCTGTTAAATCTTCTTTATTATTATCATTTCCTTTATACTTTGGAAGTTCGCTATCTTGAGGCATTGTAACATTTTTTTCGTTATCTCTATCAGTTAGATTCTCACTATTACTACTAATTGTAATTTCAGCTATATTGGTTATTTTCTTTAATGTTTGTGCAGTTGGAGCAACTTTGCATCTAATTTGTATCTCTTTATAATTCAATGTAGAATTTGTTTGCTCAAATGCTTTTATAATATTATCTTCATCATGCTCTTTTGATAAATATTTTGTTCTAATCGTTCTTTGTGTTCTATCTGAGCTGTCAATTGTCCATAAATATTTTTTGTTTATTTCATCATTTGGTAAAAATTCTAATTCAGGTGGTAAGTGATCTACTATTTCATCTGCATATCCATCAACTTGACCTTCATTATATATTCTTAATGTATATGTTACTATATCTCCTGTAGAAACACTGACAGGTGTTTTTACATGTTCATAGCTTGCTGTTGTTTCTCCATTTAATAATGGATTTATATCTACTTTAGGCTCTCTATCATATAATCCATTTGTTTTTAATTCAGTATCATTTACAGCTGTTATAAATTTTCTTAATGCTAAATCAAAATATTTTCCCTGTAATACTAAGTCTTCAAAATCATCATCATCTTCATATCCTTTACCTTGCGTAGATGTTCCTGGCGAATATGAATCTTTATTATCATTTACGTTTTCAGGTATTGAGTCCCTATCTTGAGCATTTGCATCATTATATGTTTCTGTTATTTCTGCCACATTTTTTAAATGTGTATCTGTTGTTTCTACAGAAGCTGTAACTCTACATTCAACTTGAACATCTTTATAATCTAAAACATATTGTCCATCCTTAGGATTTTTATCAAATGCCTTTATCAAGTTTCCTGCTTGATTTCTTTGTTTTGATAAATAATTTGTTCTTATTATCTTATTATCATTTGAGTCTACTGTCCATCCATAAGTTGCATTTATATTGCTTTCATTTTGTGGTACTAATTCTAATCCATTTGGTAAATAATCTGTTATTTCTTCAGCATATCCATCTATTTCACCTTCATTGTAAACTCTAATAGTGTATATAACTTTGCTTCCTACACTTACTGGTAGTGCATTTTTTACATGTGGCTTTTTAGCTGTTGTTCCATTGTCCAACGCTGAAGCATCTCCTGTTGCTAAAGCTTGTAAATTTTGATTTGTAATTTGTGGTTCTCTTGAAGGTGTTACATCTTTTCCATTTATTTGTGTAATGAATTTTCTTAATGCTAAATCAAAATTAGGTTTTGTAATATTTTTTGTATCTTCAAAGTTAATTACTACATTATTTTTTTCGATAATAACTACTGGTTGTGTTGTAGAAACTTGATTTGAAGATGCTGACCAATATGTTAATGTTTTTTCCTCTTTCTCTGCTGATATTCGTATTTTTACTTGTGAAACTGAAGTATTTGAAGGGAATTGTATATAAAATTCTTGTCCTATTGCATTTTTTATTTTTTCTGTTGTTGTACTTCCTCCAAATTCAGTTCTATTGCTATCAACTATTTTAGCTGTATCTATTTCTGATTGACCATTTAAAACTTTTGCATCAAAACTTGCATATTGGTTTATATTTTCTGCTGTTAATTTATATGGTCCTACAAAAACATCTCCGCCGTCAAATATTATTGTTGCTTTATCTTTTTCAAGATTGATTGAATTACTACTTGATATAGATTCATATTGATAGTCACTATTTAGTTCAGCTCCCTTAATTAAATATTCATAAATTTTTGAAATTGGACTATCTGTTTCATCTACTTCATATTTATCTCCTAAACTTGTCGATGTTCTACCATTGTCATCTGATACATGAAATGTATCATTCTTATTAGGTTCATACTCATCTCCACTATTTGTTATATACCATATTGCTGTTTGTTGAATTACTTCTAAGATATCTTTTTGTTCCTCTGCATCTGTCACATATTCTGTAAAATCAGTTGCCTCAGCTTTTTCTAGTAAAGTATTTACTGATTTACTATCTTCAGGGATACATATATTATCTAATATCCACATTAATTTATTATAATTATTATTTGTAGGAAGTGCGCTTTTATATGTTGAATCTATTGAGTTAGGATTCCTTAAGTCAAAGTATTCTGTATAATGTACTATTGGTTGAGAGCCACCTGCTCCAAATCCAACTCCATCTTTTAGACAATAAATAGCTTCATTATTATTTTTTTGAGTATTTCCATTTTGATTATCATATTCGACTATTTTTATTATAGGTAATTTATTACCATTATTTTTTCTACCTGATGTATAAAAACCTGTAGGTCTACCATTTCCTTGTTCATATAATCCTAAATACTTGCCATTAGTTGTATTTGCTGCAAAACTGCTTGTATTAAAAACTAGCATTGCAATTAAAAATAAAAATACAATTAATAAATTTTTAAATTTTTTCATTTTCTACTATCTCCATAATTTAATTTCAATCATACATTTTTATTATAATATATTTTGTTCATAAAATCAAGGTTTTATCAATATTTTCACCAATTCGTAAAGTGAAAATAAAATTACTTGAAAAATATTAACTATATATCAATATTTTGATAAAATAAATATAATGTAAAAAAAATGACAAAATTTTAACTTAATGTTAGAAATTTGTCATTTTTTTCGTTTGGAGGCACACTCCGGTTTTATATTTTTAAAAGCACAGTAATATCAACATTTCTTTTTGATAATTCTTTAAATTCATTTATAGATAAATTACTAAAATTTGTATTTTTAGTTTTCTTTATATATTTAATCATAGCATATTGTAAAAAATAAAATACTTAGCTTATATAAAGGTATTAAAAATTAATTATTTTATTTATATTTTCTATAAACTCCATTCCCTCTATCTTATTAATCCCAAAGCATTTTTTTCCTAAATCTTTAAGTGATGCTCCACAATGATAAAGTTCTTTGTTATCTATAATAATAAACCTATCATGGAATTTATCTGTGCGTGCTATTTTTAATACCCCATATTGCTCATTAAACTTCTTAATATCTAGTTTTGTTAGATTACAATTTTGTGAAGTTAAAATAATTGCTTGGACATTCTTATTTTTCTTTTGTAGCATTTTAAGAATAGTATCATCTATATAATTATCTATTATTACTATTTTACTTTGAGCTGTTTTTATAATATCAATTATTAGTTCATAGGCATCATATATTTGTCCCTTAAAAAATATTTTTTGTTTAAATTCTTGTTCTTTATTCTTTTGTAATTCATTAAATACTTGATTGAATTTATTATCATGTTCTAATAATTTATATTCAACATTTGTTAATCTTTCAAAAACTTGTCCATTTATGGAAATAAATTTTCTCATTTCAACAAATGCATTCATTATGTTTATACTTACTTGAACTGCAATTTCATTTCTTAATAGACCCGAAAGCATTGCTATACCCTGTTCTGTGAACGCATAAGGTATATATTTTTTACCTCTATGTTTACTATTTTCATTTTTGAAACTGGTCGCAATTTGCGACCAGTTATTTTCTTGTTCTACATTTGAAACTACAATTGGCGATTTTAAATTTTCGATTTCTGTTTCTGTTAGCTGAAAACAAAAATTTTCTGGAAATCTTTCCTTATTTCTAGTAACTGTTTCATTTATTCTTTTAGTTTGATAATGATATAACATTGCTACGTCGCTATCTAGCATAACTTGTTTTCCTCTAATGCAATAAATTAAATTCTTAATATCAACTGTTTCATATTTTACTAAATTTAAGTCATTATTCATTGGTTCAATATTGGTGTGATTATTCATAAATAACTTGATTCCTTCCTTGTGTAAACTTTGCTCATATTATAAAACATATGTTTGTAAAAGTCAATATATTTATACAAATAAATTATATTATATATTCCATAAAAAATATTAAAATCAAAACCAAGCATTCGAACTGGAGGAGTATTTTTTATATATAAAAACCATTATTCAAAAAGTTCTTATTTGTTAATATTTTTAAAAATGTTAATGTAGTTTTGGAAAATTGAGAAAAATTGAAAGAAATCATAAAGAAATGGAAATGCTTGATATAAAAAGCTTTAGACAGTTAATAAATATCCTCCGGCTTAGCCGGAGGTATTTTACTCATAACGCCTAAAAGGCTATATTACAAGCAGAGCCTCAAG
>CANRLA010000004.1 GCA_947631315.1 uncultured Clostridia bacterium
TTTTCATTTATTGTTTCCTCATCTCTTTTTCTAATTGTTCCTGATATTGACACTGTAGATTCAATTGGAATTCTAGTGGCAAACTCAACAAGTTCAGGGTTATCCCTTACAACAATTTGAGTTATACCATATTCATCTCTTAGATCAATAAATAAAACTCCTCCTAAATCACGAATGGTGTCAACCCAACCTGCAAGTTTTGCTTCCTTTCCAACATCATCAAGTCTTATTTCTGAACAAAGATAATCTCTATATTCATTCATATTAAAATCCCTTCCTTTCTCAGTTTGCTCTTATGAATTTATAATTATTTTTCTGAAAATTGAAACCTTTTCTTATAAATTTTTGCCTAAAAATTTTGATTTTAAAATATTTATTTACATCAAAAATAGCTTCCGTCTCTGTAATAAATACAGGGACGAAAGCTAACCTTCCGCGGTACCACCCTATTTGAAAATAGAAATCTATATAATTTTATTTTCCTCTTTTTTAATACGCTCCAATGTGTTTCACAAATTGAACTACTCAAAATGCTCTCAGCCAGTGACATTTTTTCTCTTTCAATAGTTTTTACCAATTGCTTTCATCTTCATTGCGCAAACTTTTTTATTTTCGTATTATACAACGCTTTAATTTTATTGTCAATATAAATTTTGAAAAATTTAGCAATAATTTTTTATAGCTATTTACTTTTAGACCAACAAATGACAAAATGTAGGTATTAAAATATTTTTTCATTTTATTTTTTTTATTACCTCATTAAATATTTCTTCTGCAATATCTTCTCTTGTTCTTAAATTACCATCTTTTAGGCAATTAATTTCAAACCAGTTGTATTTTTTTGCAACATAACATGCTGCACTATGTGCATCTAATAAATGATTTTTATCCTTTTCATGTATATCCTTTTTAGCTTCATGAGTAAATTTATTTTCTCTGTCTTTCATAAGTTCTATTGCTTTGTCTACTGGCATATTTAAGAAAAATACCTCAGTTGGCTTTGGAAGACCATAAAGATTAAATTCAAAATCTGCAAGCCAGTCTAAAAATTTATCTCGCTCTTCTTTATCTGCAATTTTTCCCGCTTGATGAACCATATTTGAAGTTGTATATCTGTCAGCTATAATAATTCCGCCATTTTTGTAATATTCTTCATAACCTTTTTTGAAAGTGGCATACCTATCTACTGCATAAAATGTTGATGCAATATAAGCATTTACATCTTTTGCATTTTCTCCAAATTCGCCTGATAAATACATTTTAACTAATGAAGAGGATGGGCTATCATAGTTTGGAAAATCTACTGTTCTAAAGTCTATGTTGTTTTCCTTTAATTTTTCAGTAAGTAATTCAAATTGTGTTTGTTTTCCGCTTCCATCAGTTCCATCAATTACAAATAATTTTCCCATTATTTACTCCTATTTTTAATTTTTTACTTTTATATTTATTTACTTGTATTTTTATTTTTCTATAAGTTTATTTTTTTAATCATTAATTTATTTTGCATTGCTATTAATTTATTGCGCTAAAATTTAACACTCATTTCCATAGTAACTATCTATTAGCATTTGTTTAATTTCTTCTACTAATGGCACTCTTGGATTTGCTGATGTGCATTGGTCTTCAAATGCCCTATCTGCTATCATATCTACTTTTGACATAAATTCATCTTCGCTAATTCCAGCTTCTTTAAAGCTTTTTGGAATCCCTACATCTTCTGATAATTTTTTTATTTCTCTAATTAATGATTCTAATCCCTCGTCGTCTGTATATGCTGGGAAATTAAGTCTTCTTGAAATATCTGCATATTTATGTTTTGCAATGTAGTATTCATACTTTGGAAAAGATACAAATTTACTTGGATTATCTGTTCCATTATATCTTACAACATAAGGAAGAAGTATTGCATTTATCTTTCCATGTGGAAGATGGAATTCTGCTCCCAATTTATGAGCCATTGAATGACATACCCCTAAAAATGCATTTGTAAATGCCATTCCAGCTATTGTACTTGCATTGTGCATTTTTTCCCTAGCATATTTATTATCACCATTATTATATGCTTCTCTTAAGTTTTTGAATACAAGCTCTGCTGCTTTTTCTGCTAATCCATCTGTAAAATCAGATGCCATATTCGATACATAAGCCTCTAATGCGTGTGTTAATACATCCATTCCAGTATCTGCTGTAACCTTTTTTGGTAAGGACATTACTAAATCTGTATCAACAATAGCTACATCAGGTGTAAGTTCGTAATCTGCTAATGGATATTTTTTCTCATTTTGTTTATCTGTAATAACTGCAAATGATGTAACTTCTGAGCCTGTTCCTGAAGTTGTTGGAATGGCAACTAATTTCGCTTTTTGTCCTAATTTTGGGAACTTATATGTTCTTTTTCTAATGTCCATAAATTTAAGTTTCATTCCTTCTATATCAGCATCAGGATGCTCATAGAAAAGCCACATTCCTTTAGCCGCATCAATTGGACTTCCTCCACCTACTGCTATGATTACATCAGGTTTAAATTCATTCATTGCTGCTAGACCTTTTTTTATTGTTTCAAAAGATGGATCTGATTCAACTTCACTAAAAATTTCTGAATGAACATATTTCTCTCTGTTCCTTAAATAATATAGAATCTTATCTATATATCCTAGGTCAACCATACTTTGATCTGTTACAATAAATGCTCTTGTTATGTCAGGCATTTGTTCTAAATAACTAATTGAACCTGCCTCAAAATATATTTTTTCTGGAACTTTGAACCATTGCATATTAACTCTCCTTTTCGCAACTCTTTTTATATTAATTAAGTTTACTGTTGAAACGTTTGAAGTAGTAGAATTTCCACCAAATGTTCCACACCCTAAAGTTAACGATGGTAAGTTCGTATTGTAAATATCTCCAATTGCACCATGAGAAGATGGTGAGTTAATTATAATTCTTCCAACTTTTACAGTTTTAGAAAATTCATCTATAACACTTTCATCTTCTGCGTGAATTACTGCTGAATGTCCCATTCCTCCAAATTCTATTAATTTTTCTGCTAAGTCAATTCCTTCTCTTGAATCTTTAACAATATAATAAGCTAAAACTGGACTCAATTTCTCTCTTGAGAAAGGAAATTCTATACCAACTCCATTTTCTTTTAAGACTAAGACTTTTGTTTCCTTTGGAATTTCAATTCCAGCTTTTTGAGCAATAAGATATGGACTTTTTCCAACAACGAAACTATTTAATTTATCTTCACTAAACATCTCTTCTCTTAATTTTTTTGTCTCGTCTTCACTTAAGAAATAACATCCATTTTTCTTCATTAAATTTTCAAATTCTTCATGGATTTCATCATCTACAATAACAGATTGCTCAGATGCACATATCATACCATTATCAAAAGATTTTGACATAATTAAGTCGTTTACAGATGTCTTTAATTTTGCAGTTTTGTTAATATAGCATGGTACATTTCCCGGTCCTACTCCTAAAGCTGGCTTACCACAAGAATAAGCAGCTTTTACCATACTTGTTCCTCCAGTTGCTAAAATCAAATCTACTCCTTGGTGATTCATAAGAGTTTGTGTAGCATAGATTGACGGTTCTTCTATCCATAATATACAGTCTTGCGGAGCACCTGCCTTTACTGCTGCGTCTCTTAAAATTTCAGCTGCTTTTGTGCTACATTTTTGGGCACTAGGGTGAAATCCAAAAATTATTACATTTCTTGTTTTTGCTGATATTAGAGATTTAAACATAACAGTAGAAGTTGGGTTAGTTACTGGTGTTACTCCTGCAATGACTCCTACTGGCTCAGCAATTTCTTCATATCCTTCTTCTTCATTTTCATTAATGACTCCAACCGTTTTGTCATTTTTTATACTATGATATATATACTCTGTTGCAAACATATTCTTAGTTATCTTATCTTCATAAATTCCTCTATCTGTTTCTTCTATAGCCATTTTAGCAAGCATCATGTGATTTTCTTCTCCAGCCATAGACATAGCTTTTACAATTTTATCTACTTGTTCTTGATCTAAATTTTTATATTCTTCTGATGCTTTTCTAGCTCTTTTTACTAAATCATCTATTGTTTCTTTAATTTTATTTTTTTCTTCTTCAGTAATTTCTGTCATTTGCACTACCTCCAATATTTTATACAAATATTTATAGCCTAATATCAAAATAATTATACAAATCTAAAAAGAAAAAAGCAATAATTTTTGCTTTTTTCTTGTCTTATAAAAATTTTTTTCCGAACAATCTGCGCTATAGTAAATTTTATTATCCTTCAGTCAAGTTAATCGTCATTTTTCCATCTACACTAGTTTCTGAAGTCATTTTATAACCACCTGATTTTAGATTGATAGAAACTAGTGGTCTAAGTGCACATCCAGTAGAACCATCATCCCCGATTTGAAAAAACAAATGCATGTCCAGCAACAGTTGTTGTATCATTATAACCGCACACATATTGCAAACCTAATCTATAAGCATCCGCATATAAAAAAACATATCGACCTCCAAGCCAGTAGTATTCTGTATTGCTTTTATCATTTTTGCGAAAGATTAAATCGTAATATGCGTTATTTATAAATTCATCTTCATTGTAATTATGATAATAATATGACTGTTTAAATTCTACACTTGTTGTTCCTTTACTTAGTGTATCACTCATTTCTCCATTACCTATTATTTCCCACTTTTTACATTCCTTGTCTCTTCCTGTCGAACCATTGTCTTTACTATATTCATATGTCCAGTTTTTATCATTTTCATTCCACATAGCTGGGGTCTGAATATTATCCCCAGTATATGTCTTTGTGGCACCAAAATATATTGAAGTTCCATCTCCTCCTGACGTGTCTTCTTTATATCCGTCCGCTTTGTGCTTATATTTCGTATAATCATAAGTACTTACTCTTTGTATATCTGTTCTTTTTAAGCTGGTCGCTACTGCTCCTTTCTCTTCATTTGAATATAACTCTTTACATATTTCCTCTATTGCCCACACTCCATTATTATATCCCGCTGCTCCTTTTAATGCTAATTTCTTTTCCGTTGGTTCTCCTATTATTCTCAATGTATTTCCATCAAAGTCCCATACTCTCCATTTCATTCCTTCTTCTGCTGTAAACGTTTGACTTCCATCTTCTGCTACTCCTGTAATGTCTTTTCCATCATCATCTTTTTTACTATCCAGCCCTGATGTTTTTCCTTCTATTTTAACTTCACTTTCACTACTTGCTGGCTCATACCCTTCTACTGTTGCTCCTACATATTCACTATACAATTGCGTTGATATTTGCCTTATTGCATCTTCTTCGTCATTTTGATCTTCTTTATAATCTTCTGCTGCTTTCTTTGTTTTACTAAATAATCCATTATCTGATAATGCTATATTTAGTGTTACTCCTGATAATATTAATAAGATTATTATTGTTACTACTAACGCTATTAATGTGATTCCTCGTTCTTGTAATTTTTGTTTTTTTGCTATCTTTTTAAAATTTAAATTTTCATTTTTTTTATCTAATGTTTTCTTTTTATCTCTCATTTGTGCACTCTTTCCTTTCGTTTTATTTTATGTTAATTTTTATTAAGGAAAAAACTTAATAAAAAAAGAATAAATCTTACAATTAGCTTATAGTAAGCCTTTTATAAGATTTATTCTTTTACTTTTTTATAAATTTTCAATAAATTTTTAATTTTTATAATCTTGATTTAAGTCCGCCATTATGGTATATTTTTAATAATTAATTTTTTATTAAGTTTTTTCCTTAATTAAATTTTTGTAATTTCTTTTAGATTATTCCAAACACTTTTAACAGTATTAATAAGCATGCTCCGGGTATTCCTAGTATGCCTACAATTACTGAATTTATAATACTAAATCCAATATGAAAATTGAATGAAGTTCCAACTAAATTAATTAGACAGATTATTATTGCTCCTAAAACTGAGTTTCCTATTAATTTTAAAATTTTTTTCAAAGGAAATGCAAAATATTTTCCAAATATAACAAGAATAGCTAAACAGCTTATAAATACCAAAATAATTCTATTGTCCATCTTTGTCCCACCTTTTTAATTTAATTCTATGATGGACAAATTATTTTTATGATTTTTTTAAGCTAATTTTTCTACTTCTATTCCTCTTAATTTTGCAAGCTTTATCAAACTATCTAATCTTGACTGAATTGCTTTTATTTTGTAGATATAATAATCTATTAAATCATTAGTGTTAGCAAATTCAAAATTTCTATTTGCACTTGTGAGTTGCGCTCTAGTATTAATAATATTTCTTAAAATTTCTTTCTTTTCTTCCTCCTCTGTCATTTCTAAAAAAAATTTATCGGTTAAAAACTTTTCTTCCATTTATCCTCCAAAACAATTTTATTTACACTTATTATTATATTCACACTAATTTCCAAATATTCATAATTTTTCTATTTGTAATAATCATGAAATATACTTTTAATAAATTGAATTTAAAATTAATGTGTAAAATATATTTAAAAAACTTGTATTATTCTTACAAAAATGGTAAAATACTACATATATTATAGGTTTTAAAAATTTATATTTTCTAAAAATTAAGAAAGGAATTAAAATTTTTATGATAGATATTAAATTAATTAGAGAAAATCCTGATTTAGTAAAGGAAAATATTAAAAAGAAATTTCAAGACCAAAAACTTCCTTTAGTTGATGAAGTAATTGAATTAGATAAAAAAAGTAGAGAGGCAACTTTAAAAGGTGACTCTTTAAGAAGTAGTCGTAATTCTTTAAGTTCACAAATTGGTGTTCTAATTAAAAATGGAAATAAAGATGAGGCTGAAAAAATAAAAAAACAAGTTCAAGATATTAACAAAGAACTTGAGAAAAATGAAAAATTAGAAGAAAAATATAGTGAAGAAATTAAATCTCGTATGATGAAGATTCCTAATATTATGGACCCTTCTGTTCCAATAGGAAAGGATGATTCAGAAAATGTTGAAGTTCAAAGATTTGGTGAGCCTGTTATTCCAAGTTTCGAAATCCCTCATCATGCAGATATTATTACTAGACTAGGTGGATTAGATAAGGAGTCTGCTGGTAGGACAAGTGGTGTAGGTTTTTACTATTTACTTGGAAATGTTGCTAGACTTCACGAAGCTGTTTTAGCTTATGCTAGAGATTATATGATAAATAATGGTTTTACTTATGCCATTCCACCTTTTATGATTCGTTCTGATGTTGTTACTGGTGTTATGTCTTTTGAAGAAATGGACGCTATGATGTATAAAATTGAAGGCGAAGATTTATATTTAATTGGTACTTCTGAGCATTCTATGATTGGAAAATTTAAAGATCAAATTATAAAAAAAGAAGAATTACCAATTAAAATGACATCATATTCCCCTTGCTTTAGAAAAGAAATTGGTTCTCATGGATTAGAGGAAAGAGGCTTATATCGTCTTCATCAATTCGAAAAACAAGAAATGATTGTTCTTTGTGAACCTGAAGAATCAATGGATTATTATAATAAAATGTGGAAACTTACTGTAGACTTCTTTAGAAGTATGAATGTTCCTGTTAGACAACTTGAATGTTGTTCAGGAGATTTAGCTGATTTGAAAGTTAAGTCTTGTGATGTTGAAGCTTGGTCTCCAAGACAACAAAAATATTTTGAAGTTGGTTCTTGTTCAAATTTAAGTGATGCACAAGCAAGAAGACTTGGAATTAGAGTAAAAAGTGACAAAGGAAATTATTACCTTCATACTTTAAATAACACTGTTGTTGCAACTCCTAGAGGACTTATAGGAATTATTGAAAATAACTATAATGAAGATGGAAGTGTAACTGTTCCTGAAGTTTTGAGACCATATATGGGCGGGTTAGAAAAAATTGAACCAGTTAAATAAATTACTAGAGCTTTTTAACTTAAAAGTGTTAAAAAGCTCTAAAATAATTAATCTTAATAATATTTGAAAGGAACTTTTTTATGATAGTTAAGAATCCAAAATTTGAAATATCAGCTGTAGGAAAAAATCAATATCCAAAAGGTAATTTGCCGGAAATTGTATTAGTTGGAAAATCTAATGTTGGAAAATCTTCTTTTATAAATACAATGCTTAATAGAAAAAAATTAGCTAGAACAAGTAATACTCCTGGAAAAACAAGACAAATTAATTTTTATAATATAGATGATACATTTTACTTTGTTGATTTACCGGGTTATGGTTTTAGCAAAATGTCTAAGCAAGAGCAAGTTAAAGTTGGTAAATTTATTGAAGAATATTTATTAATCAGAAAAAATATAAAATTAGTAATATTTTTAATTGATATTAGACATCTTCCATCTGAAAACGATAAACTTATGTATAATTTTATTATTAATCACAACCTTCCTTGCCTAATTATTGCAAATAAGGCTGATAAAATTGCGGTAACTAAAGTAGATGATCAAGTTAAAGTTTTATCAAATGAGTTAAATCCTCTTCATGATTTAACATTTTTACCTTTTTCAGCTGAAAGAAAAGTTTATACGGAGAATGTGTGGGATTATATAGATAATATATTAAAAAATTTAGTTTAAAATTTTTAATAATTATTGACATTTCTACTTTTTGGTAGTAAAATAAAATTAGCTTAAAAATGACTAAAATTCTGCAAATGTCATATAGTTAGAAAGAGATGCAATGGAAGAAAGCATCTCTTTTTTACTTTACTCTTCACATATGCATTTCATTGTTTTACATACTTCTTTTGGTCTATCTTCATTATTTAATGCTAAATCTCCTAATGTTAACATTCCTACTACTTTTCCATTTTCCATGATTGGTATTCTTCTTATTTGAAATTCTGACATTACTTTTTCCGCTTCTTCAACATCACATCCACATTCACAAGTATATGGATTTATAGTCATAACTTCTTTAGCAGTTAAAGTATTAACATCTTTATTTTCTGCAACAGCCCTTATAACAATGTCCCTATCAGTTATAATTCCTACTAAATTGTCTCCATCACAGACTGGAACACAACCTATATTATTGTTGCTCATTATTTTAGCACATTCTCTCAAATTATCACTTGGTTTTACAGAGTTTACTCCACAACACATACATTCATCAACTTTCATACTATACCTTCCTTTTCAAAAAATTTATCTATATTATTTACAAGTTAATAGTAAAATATACTTATTTTTTATTAATCGTACCTAAAAAAGAAGGTTTTCTTTATAAAAACCCTCTTTCTAATATTATTGTTCTTCCTTTTTAGTAATCGCTTTTAATGCTTTTTCTCTTGGCATTGTAATAGTCTTTCCACAACCAAGACATTGAAGTTTAAAATCAACTCCAACTCTTGTTAAAATCCATAGTTTACTGCCACATGGGTGAACTTTTTTAGTTCGTACTTTATCTCCAACATTAAATTCCATTTTGAAAGAACTTCCCTTCTTCTATTAAATACCTAGACAATTTTTATTATTCATAGTTTTTCTTTATAATATATTATTCTATTATTTTTCTTTATCAATAATTAAATTGCTTGTAGTCTTGAAATAACTTCATCTTTTCCAAGTACTTTCATTATCTCATAAAGGTCAGGCGTATTTCTTCTTCCAGTAATAGCAACTCTTAATACTGTGCTTACATCTCCAACGTGTCCTGGCCATTTTTCCGGATTTTGTTTATATTCTTTTACTTCTCTTGCATATCCACATTTTTCAGCTGTGTCTTTGATTTTACTAAACCAAGTATCTTTATCATCATTTTCATTATAAACTTTTAAATACTCGTCAATTACTTTTTTCGCATCTTCCCTTGATATTTTATCAAAATCGTATTCTTCAGGTTTTTTGTACATATAAATTATATTGTCTTTTACATCAGACCATTTAGAAATATCTTTTCTAGGCTTACTATTTCCTCTTTCTATTCCTAAAACTTTTAAGCCATATTCTTTGTCTTCTAACATTTTTAAAAGTTCTTCATCATGTCTTTGTGCCCATTTTATAGATTCATTATAAACTTCTTCTGCTGACATTCTAGAAATTACAGTTTTTCCTATATCTAAAAGTTTAACCATATCAAAAAGTGCACCACTTACACTCATTTTATTTAAGTCAAAATCAAAATCCTCTATAGACATTTTTGGATTTGCTCTTCTCCAATTTTCAAAACTTGAATTAGCAATATTTATTAAATATTCTTTAACTGCTTCAGCAGGAATTCCTTCTTCTTTATAATAAGAAACTGCTGCTTCAGGATCTTTTCTCTTGCTTAATTTTCTTTTATTACCATTATCATTCTTCATAATTGGTGAAATATGTGCATATTTTGGTGGTTTAAATCCTAGTTCTTGGAATAATTGTAAATGAAGTGGAACTGATGAAAGCCATTCATCACTTCTTATAATGTGTGTTGTTCTCATTAAATGGTCATCAACAGCATGTGCAAAGTGGTATGTTGGTAAGCCATCTGCTTTAATAATAACTATATCTTGGTCATTCTCAGGAAATTCAACATTTCCTTTTATAATGTCTTTATGTTTTATTTTTCTATCTTCTCTTCCTGGTGATTTAAATCTTATAATATAGCTTTCGCCATTTTTTATTTTTTCTGCCATTTCTTCTACTGTTAGATTTCTGCATTTTGCCCATACACCATAATATCCAGGTCTTATTTTTGCATCTTCTTGTTTTTTTCTAATTTCATCTACTTCTTCCGGTGTGCAAAAACAAGGATATGCTTTACCCATTTCAATCATATATTTAGCATAAGTTTGATAAATATCTTTTCTTAATGATTGCTTATATGGTCCGTACTCTCCCTTTTCTTCTGTATCAGATATCATTCCCTCATCAGGTTCCATATCAAAGTCTTTTAAAGAATTTACTATGTCTGTAACTCCATTTTCAATTTCTCTTTTTTGGTCTGTATCTTCTATTCTTAAGAAAAATACTCCACCTGTTTTTTTAGTTACAAGTCTTGCAACTAATGCTTGATATAATCCTCCAATATGAACAAATCCTGTTGGACTTGGTGCAAATCTTGATACAACCGCTCCTTCTTTTAAATCTCTTACTTTATATTTTTCTTCGTAGTAGCTAATTGGTTTAGCATTTGGAAAAATTAAATTTGCTAATTCTTTATAATCCATAATTTTTCTCCTCTTATTAGAAATATTTATGTTTCTTCTATTTAATTAATATACATTATTTTTTTTATCAATAAATTTGGAAATTCCGATTTTAGGCATCATTTCATTTAAAATTAAATCTCCATTATTATTGGTAAAATCATAGGATTTCTCTTTGTTTTGTCAAATACAAAATCTCTTACATCATCTTTAAGAGTTGATTTTATTACAGTCCAGTCTGTTACATGTCTACTTTCTAATCCTCTAATTTCTTCCCTTATAAATGTTTTAACTTGTTCCATTAAATTTTCAGATTCTCTAACATAAACGAAACCTCTTGATATTACATCAGGTCCTGACACTATTTCTCCTGTATTATTATCCATTGTCATAACTATAACAATTAATCCATCTTGTGATAAATGTTGTCTATCCCTTAATACAATATTTCCAACATCGCCGACACCTAGACCATCAACCATTACTCTTCCTGATGGTACTGTTCCTGAAAGTTTTCCTTCTTTTTCATTTAGTTCAATTTCTCTACCATTATTAGCTATAAATATATTTTCTCTAGGAATTCCCATTTCAATTGCTGTATCCCTATGTGCTGTTAATTGTCTATATTCACCATGAACTGGTATAAAATATTTTGGCTTTGTTAATGCCATTATTAATTTTTGTTCCTCTTGGCATGCGTGTCCTGAAACATGAACATCTGCAAGGGCACTATATACAACTTCTGCACCTATTTTTAATAGTTTATCAATTACCTTTGAAACAGATTTTTCATTTCCTGGGATTGGATTTGCTGAAATTATTACTAAATCATTTCCTGTAAGTGTTACCTTTTTATGTTCTCCATTTGCCATTCTAGTTAATGCAGACATCGTTTCACCTTGACTACCAGTAGTAATTATAACTAGTTGTTCATCTGTATAATTCTTTATTAAATCTATATCTATAAATAAATCATCAGGTGCATTAATATAATTAAGTTCTCTTGCAGCATCAATCATATTCATCATACTTCTTCCTGAAACTGCAATTTTTCTTCCAAACTTAACTGCACAATTTACTATTTGCTGAACTCTATGAACATTTGATGCAAATGTTGCAACAACTATTCTTTTCTTACATCCATCAAAAAATCCTTCAAGTACTGGTCCTACTGATTTTTCAGACATTGTAAATCCTTTTCTTTCAGCATTTGTACTGTCTGATAAAAGTGCTAAAACTCCTTGTTTTCCTAACTCTGCTAATCTTCCTAAATCCATCATTTGACCATCTATTGGAGTATAATCTACTTTAAAATCTCCTGTGTGAATAACAGTTCCAACTGGTGTGCTGATAGCTAGCATTACCGCATCAGGAATACTGTGTGAGCTTCTTATAAATTCAACTTTCATTTTTCCTAAATTAACTGTTTTACCTTGTTCTACTATACGCATTTTTGTTGATTTTAATAAATGATGTTCTTCTAGTTTGTGTTCGATTAATTTAGCAGTAAGTCTTGTTGCATATATTGGCATATTTACTTGCGTCAATATATAAGGGATTGAGCCAATGTGATCCTCGTGTCCATGTGTAATTACCAATCCTTTTATCTTTTCTTTATTTTTTACTAAATATGTTATATCAGGTATAACTAAGTCAACTCCAAGCATATCATCTTCTGGAAATTCTAGTCCACAGTCTATTAATATAATTTCGTCTTCATATTCAAATATTGTAATATTTTTTCCTATCTCATCAAGTCCACCTAAGGCAATTATTTTTAAATTGCTTTTCTTAAAATTAAAATCTAGAATTGATTTATCAGTTTTAATACTTTTTTTATTATAACTTTTTGTATAATTACTCCTTTTTGTATTTTCATTCTTTTTTATATTTTCACTTTTTTTTGCGTTTCTTTGTTTCTTTGAAGACGCAAATGTATCCTTTTGTTTTTTCTCCATTTTCCTTTCCTTTCTATTTTATACGTCTAAATAGAGATAGTTTCTATACACAAAACTACCTAAATATACATTTAGCTCTCTTCTCTCCTACTAAATATTATTTACTTTTCTCTAATCTCTTAAACGGTTAATATAAAATCTCTTCTTTATCCTTTTTGGATAACAGTTATAGTAATTATATAATAAATTGTAAATTTTGTCAAATGACATAATTTTCCAAATGGCTAAAAAATAAATCGTTGCCGAAATATTTGATTTCGTATCAACGATTATATGGGTTACAATAAATGTGACAATTGACCTATTAGTCTTTTGCCACATAAATTCTTATCTACTTTTCTAAAATAATTGTTACTGGTCCATCATTTACAAGCTCAACTTCCATATGTGTTCTAAATTTTCCTTTTTGAACTGGAACCTTTTCGGCACATTTTTCGCAAAAATATTCATAAAGTTTATCTGCAAATTCCGGTTTAGCAGCTGATATAAATGAAGGTCTATTTCCATGACTTGCATCACCATACAAAGTAAACTGAGATACAATTAAGACTTTACCTCCTACATCTTGCACTGATAAATTCATTTTGTCGTTTTCATCTTTAAAAATTCTAAGATTAACTAATTTATTAGCAAGAAAATCCGCTATTTCTTTTGTATCATTTTCGCCTACTCCTAGTAGTGCTACTAACCCTTTATCAATTTTTCCAACTACTTCATTTTCAACTGTAACACTTGCCTTCGATACTCTTTGAACAACTAATTTCATTATAACTCCTTTTTTACAATTTATTAAATTAAAATATTGTAATTCTCTGTGGCTTGTTGTCGCACCCAACCTAAAGGTTGTTGCTCCAGCTAACGCATATAGCTGTTGCAACGAAATCAAAGATTTCGGCAACATCTTAATTCGCACCTCGCAAAGCTCGGTTAATCGTTTCACATATAGCTGTTATAACGAAATCAAAGATTTCGATAACATCTTAGCTACGCGCCACTGCCGAATTTACAATATTTTAATTTTAATTTAATCGTAATTAATTATTTATCCAATCCAAAACCTCTTGTTCACTCTTATTTTCAATAAACTTATAATCATTCCCTTTAAATTTAGGATTAAATTGACATATTGACTTATATTCACAAAATCTACAAGGTGTATTTTTTTCTTTTATGCTGTAATAAGGTTTTAAATCAATTTTTCCTTCTATTATTTCTTTTGAAATTTGTTTTATTATTTTATTTGTATATTTTTGCAATTTTTCAAATTCTTCTTGTGTGACTGTATTTGATTTAGAATAATTTATTTCTCCGCTCTTATTTAATGTAACTGGTATAACCTTTGATTTTCCCTCATCTAAATTTGTATCCATTGCCTTTATTATATTGACATTCGCTAATACTAATCCTTGCATTCTATAGTTTTCTTGGATTATTTTTTCTATATCTTCTTTACTCATATTTCTTGTATTTCCCAATACTTTGGGCTCTAGCATTGTAAAATATAGTGCTCCGGCAGGTGTTACATCACTATTGTCTCTACATACTGCATCTACATAAGTGATTAACTGAATTTGCAAGCCTGTGACAAATTTATTCAAGTCTAAATCTCTGCTTGAAGATTTATAGTCTATGATTCTTATGTATTTTCCATCAGGCATTTTGGCTATATCGACTCTATCTATCTTACCCTCTATCAATACTTTTCTACCATCATCTAACTTAACTTCTATTGGAGGATTAGCACCTTTTCCAAAAGTCATTTCTGTTCCCATTACATCAAATTCGCTACATCTTAGGCTTTCTATTATATATTTCATTGATAATAAGAGAACTCTTTTTAGTCTTTGTACCAATATTCTATACTTGCTGGTTAGCATAAATTTTCCGCCATTTAGCAATTCTTCATCAATAATTTTTTCTAATATTTCCTTTATTTCTTCATCTGTAATTTCTTTTATATTATCTGTTCTTTTGAAAAATTCGTCTATGGTATTGTGCATGAATGTTCCTGTGTCTATTGGTTTTATATTAAGCTTTTCTTTATCTGACAATTTTAATCCATACTTCAAGAAATACGAAAAAGGACATGTTCTATATGACTCTAATTTCGATATGCTTGTTCTTAAATTTTCTCCATATAATTTTTTTACAATCTCTTTATCCAATACTTCCGGAACATTGGTATATTCAAGCCCTTTTACTGCTGATTCTAACTTTTCTTTATAATTTTTGTTGTACCATTCATAAACTTCATTCCAATTTTCATCTTCTATATTATTTAAAAGTTTAGAAAAAGTAATATTTTTTGTTAATATTTCATCGTCTTCTTTTTCCATTTCTTCTAATCTTGGAAATATCCTTTTTAACTTTGAAATAATTAAAGATTTTCTCATATTATTCCCGTCAAAATCGCTTGATGGATATGATATAAACAGTTTTTCCTCTGCAGTTGAAAATGCTTTATATATGTTAAAGTTTTCTTCGTACATTTTTTCTCTTGTGCCTTTTGCAAGTTCAAATCCTGTTTGTTTTAATTCTTCCCTATCTTTATCATTGAAAAATCCCTCTTTTGAAATGCTACTTGGAAATACCCCATCGTTTACTCCTATTATAAATACTGCTCTTACTTTATGAGTCCTACTTCTATTTAGATCTCCTACTATAACTTTATCTTGAGTTTGCGGAATTTGTCCTAATTCTTTAGAAGATAAACCAATTTTTAATATTTTTGAATAATTGTCAAATGAGAAATTTTTTTCTTCAAAAATATCTGATATTTCTTCTAATACATCACAAACAACATTCCATGCTTCTTTTTCTTCATCTGTTAATTTTTCTTTATCAATTTGCTCGTCTAAGAAATTATATATTTCTTTACTTATTTGCTTTGCTTTTTTGGTTCCTTTTAGTCTTTCCTTCAATTCTAACAGTGGCTTTACAATTATCTCTTGTTCCTTATTAAAATTCGCAGATCCTTCATCTCTATATTTTTCTTCTTTCAAGTTATCAAAATTTAATCCGTCATTTTCTTTTTTATCATTTGAATTATTATCCTTAAAATCAATGCTTCTTGCTTTTTCATAATTCCAAGGTTCTTGATACCACTTGTTGCCTTTTATTCCCCATTTTAAGCAATAATTTTCTAAATCATAGATTTCTTCACCTAAATTCAAGAATCCTGTTTTTATGTAATTAAACACTGACTCATAAGACCAGTTTTTAGTAAAAATATCAAATATAGATAAAACATATTTAATCAATAAATTTTGCGTGATATCTTTTTTATTATCTATAAAAACTGGTATTTCATATTCTGAGAAAATTGCTTTGCACAAACTAGAATAATTTTCTATATCATTACAAATTACAGCGATATCTTTATATCTATATCCCTCATCTCTAACAAGTTTTACGATATTGCTTGCAACTTGTTCTATTTCTTCATAATTATTTTCCATTCGATATAGTTTTATATTTCTGACTTCATCATTATATACTTTGTAGGGAATTGCATATAAATTTTCTTCCAAATGCGCTAATTCGTCATTTTTAAATCTATATCTTTTTGTAAGTTTAATTTGAGCATCTTTGTCTAAATCTACAATTTCACATAGCGATTGCACAGTTTGCTTATTATCATAAAAAATATCTGTTTCCGGTGATTTAGTAATTCTTAGTTCATCTGTGCAAACAGTTACATAGACTTCTTTTGCGATTTTATTTAATTCAGATATAACAAGATATTCTTGTTTTGTAAATCCGGCAAATTCATCTATAAAAAATGTGGCTCCATCAAAAAGATGACTTGACTCTATATTTTCAGCAAGTATTGTAAGAAGATTATTTTCATCTAAAAACTTACCTTCTATGTTTTCTTCTAATGCTTTATACATAATTAGCATATCATTTAATTTTGCTTTTAAATATTCGTCCTGAGTTTCCTCTTTTTGCTTTTCTAAGGCTTGTACACTAATATTATGTTTCTTAAATTCTGTTATTTGTGTAAGTATTGTATCTATATTTTCTTGTGATTTGCCTAAAAATTTTAAATCCTTTTCATGACTTAAAATTGCATCAAAAATAATCTGTGACTTTCCTGATTTTTCAATATTTTTAAATGTATCTCCATACATTTCTTTTATGACTCTATATGCCATTCTTTCAAAAGATAAAACCTCACACTTTAAAGTTGCTCCTCCCTCGCTTGAATCAAGAAGCCTTTTTTCAGCAGTAAAAGAAAACTGCTCTGGAGTAATTATATATATCTTCTTAGCATCAGATTTTTTTATCATATTAAAAATATATTCACTTTTTCCTGTACCTGAAACACCATATATAATTTTCAAAGCAGTCCTCCTTTTGTTTTTATTCAACATTTAATTTTTACTTTTTTGCTTTATTGCATTTTACTAATTTTTTATTATGTTTTAATTTATCATTTTCTCAACTTTTTCATTTGTATAATCTTACAACTACTGTACCGTCTATTATCTTTATGCTATCTTTTTCAGGATATTGTCCCATTTCTTTATATTCATCTGTTTGAAGCACTTCTCGGCATTCTTCTTCACCTATGACATTCATATTAACACCTTCGCACTCATACAATAGCTTTTTCCAACTGTCTTGATTGCCCCACCATACAACTGGCCAATCTGCTATAAATCCCCATGACCTGTCATATATCTTGTTTGTATTTACATTTGCATTATCTTTATTTAAATAGTTAGGGCTTTCAAAATTTCCTATAAATACTACTGGCATATCAATCGTATATCCATCTAATTCTTCAATGCGAGTAACTATTCTTCCAATTGCTGATATTGCTTGGTCTTGTGTTAGTTTCATTGCTAAATATGATGCGTTGTCTTGCCATATATATATCCAAACTATTGCTAAACTACAAATCACTACTATATAATTACAGATTTTTGCTAAATTTATTTTTGGTAGCATTTCTAATATTTTGAAGAATAGTAAAAAAATAAATATCATAGAACAAGCCATCAATATGTGTATATCCACATCAGGAACTATTATTTCAATTATTCCAAAACATAAAGGCAATAATGCTACAAAAATCAAAGTTAAAATTATATTAGAAAACTTTGGCTTATTTTTTATAATTAAATATATCATTGCAATAAAAATTACTGCAAAAATTATAGTGTAAAAAATATTTGTTCCCCAGATTGTATTTGGTATCATTTTATCATTAAAGAAATAATTAAAAAAACTTTGATATGACTCAGGTAATAACTTGTTAATATTTAATAATGTGCTTAATCCTATTCGGTTAGCTCCGCTATAATTAGCTATTGGTAACTTTGAGATTAGTAATACTAAATGAGATATTATGTAATATAAAATAATTCCTATAACTCCCATGCATATATAGCTAAATAAGTTTTTTAATATTTGTTTTGCTTCTTTTTTATTTAACGCATCAATTATAAGTGTAAACATACATAAACACATCGTTACTGATATATAAGTTTGATACATTCCGATAGCAAATGCCAGTAACAAACTACTTAATAGTATTGTATATTTTTTATCTTTATGTTTTCTAACTAAGTAAACTGAAAGTGTTGCTAAAAACATTCCCATTATATAGGCATCTGAGCAGTAGAAAAATGTAAATGTTGCAGATATATTTGGAGCTACTGCAAAAAGTATTGCTAGTATGTATTTAAAGTATTTATTTTTTATATCTAAAGTATCTATTGCCAAAAGTACTGTTATTCCTAGAAGTATGCTAGTTATCAATGATGCCAATACTGGAGAAACTACTCCTCCCTTTATTGCCTGCATAATGCAAAGTCCAAATCTTAATATCATTATTTCCCAAATATTTGCTTGATGATATACATTAAATATTAGATTGTCTGCACCTGTTATCATAAGTGCATAGAGTTGAAAATGTACTATCATACAAGTAAAAAAAGTTATAAAAAATATGTTTTTTCGCTCTTTATTAAAATAAGATTTAATTTTTTCCATTACTTCTCTCCCGTATTTATGCTTCTCTTTTCCAGTAAAATAAATATTGTTGTGCAATTCCTTGAAGTGCGCCAAATTTTTCATCAGCTAGTTTTTTTATTTCTTTTTTGCTTACTTTATTTTCATCGGGGTTATGTATATAAAGTTCGTTCATTACTCTCCTTACCCATACATCAATTGGGAATACATCAAATCTTTTCAAATCAGAAAATAAAAGAATGCAGTCTGCAACTTTAGGTCCG
The DNA here is from genome assembly GCA_947631315.1 of uncultured Clostridia bacterium. GTDB lineage: Bacteria > Bacillota > Clostridia > TANB77 > CAG-508 > CAG-793. Next base: position 19,332 of record CANRLA010000004.1, read on the forward strand.
ACACCTGCAAGCTCTAGTAGCTTTTCTCTAGCTTCATTTGTTGAAATATTATAAAGCATATTCAAATCAAATTCTCCACTTGCAATTTTTCTAGTCGTTTCAAAAACTCTTTCATCTCTAAATCCTAATCCTAGATTTCTAAGATCCTCCACACTTGCTTTTGACAACTCTTTAGGACTTGGAAAAGCATAATATTCTCTTCCGTCAAACTCTATTTTTTCACCATAAGCCTTTGAAATTCTTTCAATAATACCTTTTATTCTTGGTATATTGTTATTTGCTGAAATTATAAAAGAAATTATGGTTTCCCATAAATCTTGATTTAGAATTCTTATTCCTTTTCCATAAGAAATACTATTTTTCAAGTTATCATCAACAACTTCAAGTTTATCAATTATAGATTTGTAGTCTCTGTTTAAATCAAAATAATCATTAATTTCTTGTAAGTTACAATTTCCTGTAAAGACAATTTTTTCATCTTGCTTTTTCACATTTAATACATTTTTGTGGAAAACTCCTGTATAACTTCCATCATCTTCTCTATTCCATCTAAAACATTGACCACATTCAAAAACATCTTTTGGCTCAAAATTTTCACATTTAATTTCTATAGTCATAAATATCTACTCTTTCTAATTAAGTCATTCAACTTTTTTAGACTTAATTTTATATTTCAATTAAAATGTTTCAACAATTTCTATTTCAAATTTTCCTGGTTTCAAATTTTCATCTTGTTTTACAATTACATCAAGGTCATATAATTCTTTAAGTTTATTAATATTTTCTTTTTTATGTCCAACAACATTATTTATATCTTCTGAATTTACTCTAATTTCAATAGTTTTAACTTTAGTATTTATGTTTTTAATCTTTTCTGCAATACTGTCATACCACATTCCCGCTTCAACTAATTGTCTAAATGCTGGGTGATATGGACCAGCAACAACTTCACTTTTATCATCTTTTGGGTCTGTTATTTCTTCAGTATTTTGAAGACCTATACGAATAACATTAATGTGCTTTTTTCTGAACATATATGTAATTGTTTTTGCTCTTTCTACAGCTTGTTCAACAGTAAGAGGTTTATATTCTCCACTTCTGTATTCTTCTTCAAGTTGTGTGCCTTTTATAACTAAAACTGGATAAATTCTAACCATCTTTGGTTTTAATTTTATTAAATCTTTTGCAGTATTTATTTCATCTATTTCTGTACTTTCAGGAAGTCCAACCATCATTTGATGTCCAAGTATAAAATGATATCTTCTTATTAATTTTGAAGCAACTTTTACATCTTCAAATGTGTGATTTCTCTTTGTTTTATTTAAAATATAATCATTTGAAGATTGTACACCTAACTCTATTGTAGTAACATTATATTTCTTTAACATTTTAAGAATATCTTTATTTATGTAATCAGGTCTTGTTGAAATTCTTATACTTCCAACCTTTCCTTTTTTTATGTATTCGTTTGCTGCTTCTAATAATTCTTTTTGTTTTTGTATATCAATTCCTGTAAAACTTCCACCAAAAAATGCAACTTGAACATATTTGCTATCATCTTTAAAATTTTCAAGATAATACTCTATTGTCTCCGTAACATCATTTGCATCAACATTAGTAGTTTCACCACTAATCTTTTTTTGATTGCAAAAAGTACAATCATTTGGACATCCTAGGTTTGGTACAAAAATTGGTATTATATATTCCTTTTTCATAAATTATTCCTTCCAGTTATTTTTTATTTTCTTCTAATGCTTTCTTAGCAGCTTGCATCTCTGCTAACTTTTTGCTTTTACCTGTCCCTGATGCTAAAACTTTACCATTAACAATAACTTCTGATGTAAATATTTTATCATGGTCAGGTCCTTTTTCTCCTATAACTTTATATTCAATACGAACATCGCCATTTTTTTGTAATTTTTCCTGTAAAACTGTTTTATAGTCCTTTTGTCCAACATTGTGGCTTGCAAATTCCATAGCTTCAGCAAGATTTTCTATTATAAATTTCTCTGCTTCGTCTAAACCTCCATCAAAATAAATGGCTGCAATAATTGCTTCAATACTATCTGCTAAAATTGTCGGTTTATTTTTTCCACCACTTAACTCCTCGCTATATCCAACTTTGATATATTGCGAAATGTTATGCTTTTTTGCTACTTCATATAGACTATCTTCACAAACTACTTGTGCTCTTACCTTTGTAAGCTCTCCTTCTTTTAGTTTTGGAAATTTATTATATAAATATTTACTAGAAATGAATTCTAGAACACTGTCACCTAAAAACTCCAACTTTTCGTTACTCTTTATACCTTTTTCGTGTGCATAAGATATATGAGTTAATGCTTCCCTCAATAAAGATTTATCTTTAAATGTATAACCTATACTTTCTTCTATGCTCATATGAAACTTATCCTTTCTGTTTATATATTATCGAACTATTTTACTTTTTGAATTATATAATATATTTCCTTGTTTTTCAATATTTTATACTTTTAATTATGCATAAAAAATCTTATTTACTTTATATAAAGTAAATAAGATTTTTATAACTCATTCTTTTATTTTTGAATGAAAATCTATCGTTTTTTCGTAATTACTAAATATTTCCTCATCTCCTAGAGAATGACCATAAACTCTTATAGCATATACAGACGCTTTTAAAAATCCGGATTGTCACGTCTTCACCAACAAAACTTGAACAACATCCAATATAGTATGTATCATAACTGTTCAAGGATTTAAATGTTGACCATACATCTGGTTCCCAAACTCCGAGAAATAACTTTTTTACCATTAATGTAAAATGTTTCCTTGTTCGTAATTTCATCCAAAGAAATACTAAAATATAAATCTTGGTCATAATCTAAAGGAATTTGATGTTTTTCAAATCCAAAGTGTTCCCATGCAGAAATGTAGCCTTCATACCATTGTTCTGAGTTGGCTTCGAATCCATTTGGGATCTTGTGCTTCGCATTTCCTAAACGCCAAGCTAACTGCTTAATCTTCTGTTCACCATTTTCTTCGGTATCAATTCCGAATGCCAAAGCAGAAAGCTCTTTTCTACTTTCTGGATTTGATAATTCAATAAAACCATTTAGAATGTTGTCTCCTTTACAAAAAGCTTTTCTATCTATATATATTTTTTCATCATAAATATATTCTCTTTTTCATTATTACAATTAATAATTAAATGTTCCTAAATGGTAACCACATTTTTTGCAACTCCATCTCCACTTTGGTATGTAATTGCATCTAGTACAAACCCAATTATACCAGTTATGAGGACCTGGCGTTCCACATGCCGGGCAAGTCGCAACTCCACAAGTTCCGCCTAATCCTGAGAGTTTAAGCGTATGACCACCAATATCATCGCAGGTGAAGCAACCATTCGGAGTTCCATCTGGTGCTAGCTCGTTACACCATTGACAGGTTTTGGCCCAGGCCATAATATACCATCCCCCTCCTGAACTTTCAGCATTCATAGCTTTAGAGAGACTTCTATCTTGCACAATACATCGGTTATATACATGACCTGATTTACTTCCTGATGTATATGTAGCTGTTCCATGTCCAGTACACCATTGACATTTATAATAATACACCGCTGGTGACTGACATGTCGCTCCACTTTTTAAGTATGTCGAATTTATGGTTTTGCTATTATAGATATGGCCTGCTAAACTTCCAGACTCATATGGTGTACCTCCATAAATACTACATCTACTACATTTCTGTTGATATGTAGCCCTCTTTTGACACGTTGCAGATGTTACTAAATGTGTAGTATCTGCGTTTGTCCACGCATGACCTAATGCATTTCCTGAAGCAAACGGCGTTCCGCCATATATACTACATCTACTACATTTTTGATAGTATGTAGCCTTTGCTGTACATGTTGCTCCTGTAGCTACGTGTGTAGTATCTGCATTCGTCCACGCATGACCTAATGCACCTCCTGAAGCAAACGGCGTTCCTCCATATGTACTACATCTACTGCATTTTTGATAATATGTAGCTTGCGTTGTACATGTTGCTCCTGCAGCTACGTGTGAAGTATCTGCATTTGTCCACGCATGACCTAATGCACTTCCCGATGCAAATGGTGTTCCTCCATATGTACTACATCTACTGCATTTTTGATAATATGTAGCTTGCGTCGTACACGTCGCTCCTGCAGCTACGTGTGTAGTATCTGCATTTGTCCAAGTATGTCCTAATTCTTGTAATGTTTCTGTTTGACTTTCTTGACATCTTCTACATATATGGGTCCTTGATCCTTTTTGTGTACAATTTGGTTCTATTCTACTCCACTCTCCAAATAAATGCTCTGTTTCTTTTACATTTAAGCTAGTACAATCTCCTCCATTTGTTCCATCCCATAATCTAGCATATACTGTATCATTATGATGTATTCCATTTACGTTTACTCCATCTGTCCATCCTTCTTCTGTTGGTCCATTTATTTGGTATTGTATGCTTTCATTTTCTTTTGCTTTTCCTCCTTTGGTTATTGTCGTACTTGCTGTTAATTCACTCCATGTTGGCGTATTTATTGTTAAGTTTCCTTCTGCTACTGTTACTTTTCCTGTTTTGGTTGGTTTTATTTCTGTTATTGTTTCATTTTTCGCTTTATCTATTATTTTTACTTGTACTGGATATTCCCTTTCTTGAATTAATTTCTTAAATTCATATATTACATCTTTTTTGTTTTCATTCGTTACCCAGCTTTCTCCTCCATCTATACTATATAATATTTCTTCTATTCCACTCTCTCCATATTTATCATTTCCTTGTTCATCTTTTGCGTCTGCTACTGTTACTGTTATTGTACTACTTGTTGTTGTTACCTCCGGCGTTATTTTTACTGGTGCTAATTTATCTATTGTATTTATTTGTATACTTGTATATATTTCTCCTTGTTCTCCTAATTTATTTCTTTTACATAAATATACTGTTCCATTTTCTTGTACTTCTATTGGGTTTGTATAATCTTCCCATTTTTTTAAGTCTAGACTATATTGTAAATAATATGGATCTTTTACTACACTTATTGTTACTGTTACATTTTCTTTTGTCCATTCATCATCCGGGTCTACAGTATAACTTATCTCTTCTGCTATTAGTCCTGGTGGTACTGCATATTCTTCTCCTTCTCCTTCATATTCTTCCCCTTCTGCTGTTATTACAAATATATATCCTTCTGGTGTTTCTAGTTTTGCTCTTTCGTCATCTAGTTGTTTTAACTTTCCCTTCCCTACTAATTCATCTTTCTTTAGCTCTTCTATTAATTCCTCTATGGTTACTTCTCCCATTTTTGGTATTCCTAAGTTCTCTCTTGCTATCTCTATCGTTTCCATGTATTCTGATATCTTATACTTTTTTAGTGTTCCTTTGGTAGCATTAAATATACCATTATCTCCTAGTGTTAAATTTATTGTTACTCCGTAATAATATTAACATTATTATTATTGATATTACTAATGCTATTAATGTTACTCCTTCATTTTTTTGTTTTTCTTTATTTTTTCTCATTCGCTTCATCTCTCTTTTTTTATTTTTTATTTTTTCTTCTTTCTATTTTTCTTATCTTGTTTCTATTGTGAAATCATATACATTTGAATAATCTCTTGTTGATCCTACATTCATTTGTACACTTTCCCCTGCTTTCACTGGTGATATTACTCCATTTATTTTTTCTAACTCATTTCCTTTGTTATCATATAATGTTACTATTATTGGCGTTAATTCCATATCCTTACTTCCTGTATTTGTTACTGTTGCTAATATCATTGTTCTTCCTTTTCCATTTGTTATTTGTATTCCCTTTACTTCTAGTTCTCCTAATCTTTTTGTTTCTTTTGCTTTTTCACTTGTATTTAATTTTGTTCCATCTTCTAATACTTCTACATATTCTTCATTTTTTTGTTCTTGTCCATCTGCTTTTTTCTGTGCTTCTTTGTTTGCAGTTTTATTCCATATTAATAAAACTACTAATATTACCACACTCACTATAATTAATATACTTATCATTTTCTTCTCATTCTTTTTCATGTTTTTCTCCTTCTTTCTTTTTATAAATACTATATTTATGTACATATGTTAAATTTTATTAAGGTAAAAACTTAATAAAAAAAGAATAAATCTTGTAATTAGTCTATATTAGACTTTTTATAAGATTTATTCTTTTATTTTTTACAAAATTTTAATATTTTTTTATTTTTTATTATATTGACTTAACCTTCTCGTTATGCTACATTTTTAATATAGTAATTTTTTATTAAGTTTTTACCTTAATTATAAATTTTTTTCTTTTTATACTATTAGTTTAATTCTATGATTTATATCCCTGCCATTTTTTATAAACATTCTAAAAATTTCATAAAATTTCTCTTTTTTCCACAGATAAAAAAAGAAGGTTTTATTTCCTTCTTTTCATTTGTATTATTTAAGCTACATGATCTTTTATATAATCTACAACATCGCCTACTGTTGCAACTTTTTCTGCATCACTATCAGGAATTTCTATATCAAATTCTTCTTCTAATGCCATTATTAGTTCAACAATATCTAGTGAATCTGCGCCTAAATCATCTATAAATGATGATTCTAGTGCTATTGAACCTTCACTTGCGCCTAATTGTTCTACAATTATCTTTTTAACTTTCTCAAATATTTCTTCTGAATTCATTACTCTCAAGTCACCTCCCCTCAATTGAAGTATTAATTATTAATTCATATTTTCTATATTCTTACAATAATACAATGTAATTTAATTGTCAATATATTTTTTTTAAAATTATTATTTTGATTCTAAATCTTGAATAAATGCTTTTATTTCCTGCATTTTTTCTTTATTTAAATCTGATTCATATATCTCGGTCAATTGGTCAACAGCTTTATTTTTTACAAAATTTTCTGCCTGTTTTATAGTAAACTTAAATAATTTTTCGTCACTACTTCCATGTGCTTTTACTACAGGTTTTTGTACTCCTAAGAAAAGTGCTCCTCCATATTCCTTATAATCTACTATTTTTGAAAATCTTTTTATTGATGGAAGTGCCGGTAGAGTTCCTAACTTACTCCATATATTATGCATTAAGCTTTCTTTTAATGATTTCTTTATAAACTTGCCTAGTCCTTCTACAGACTTTAAAAATACATTGCCTGTAAATCCATCGGCTATAATTATATCTACATTTCCTGAAAATGCATCTCTTCCTTCTATATTTCCAATAAAATTAATATTTAATTCATCAGAATATTTTTTTAATAACTGATATGAATTCCTTACTAGTTCATTTCCTTTAGTTTCCTCTGTTCCAATATTTAAAAGACCTAGTCTAGGAGCTTCTATTCCTAGGGTATTATGCATATATATTGTTGACATCTGCGCAAATTGTAATAAATTAATTGGTTTACAATTAGTATTAGCTCCACAATCCATCAAAACCAATTTTCCATGATATGATGGTAAAATACCTGCTAATGCTGGTCTATCTATTCCTTTTATTCTACCTACAATCAATGTTGCTCCTGTAAGAAGTGCTCCTGAATTTCCAGCAGAAATAAAAACATCTCCTTTTCCTTCTTTTAATAGATTAAATCCAACTACCATAGAAGAATCTTTTTTATTTTTTATTGCTTGTGTTGGAATATCTTCCATTTCTATTGTATCATTACAATTATAGATACTTAATCTTGGAGATATCTCTTTTAAACTTTTTCCATAGAATTCTTTTACTTTAGAATTTATTACTGTTTCTTTTCCAATTAAAACTACCTCTGCTTCTACTTCATTTATTGCGCTCACGGCGCCTTTTATTGTCGCATCTGGTGCATTATCTCCACCCATTGCATCTAATAATATTTTCATATTTGTTTTGCACTCCTTTATACTTAATTGTTAAATATATGTAGTTTTTAATATTTTATAACTTATATTTAGTAAAGTCAATTCATATTTTCTAATTTATCCTTTAATACTGTAGGTTTGTCAAACATATGTCACACTATCTTAGAAATATCTATTATTGAAATACCTTTTATGACTTCTTTGAACTTTAACCTTTTATATATTCTATATATTTTTCGTTTGGACTCTTCCATCCTAATGGTTTCATTGGAAAATTATTATACTCTTTTTCCCAATATTTTAGTCTATTTTTAAAATCTTCAAAACTATAAAATATCTTATCATAATAAAACCTTTCTTGATCTTTTCTATGGCTTCTTTCTACTTTTCCATTATGTCTCGGTGTTTTTGGTTTTATTAGCTTATGCCTTATTCCTAATTCTTTTAACCTCTTTTCAAACATCGTTTCACTTGTTGTTCTTTGTGGATTTAATCTATTTGTGAACTCTGTTCCATTATCTGTTTGTATACATTCTATTTTATATTTAAATCTCTTTCTTATTATTTCTATAAATTCTGTTGATGCATATGTACTATGCTCTTTACTTGCCCATAATACTCTCTGTCTTGTGTATTCATCTATTGCTGTATATTGATAATATCTTCCTTCTGTCTCTTTCACTTCTTTTGTTAAACTCTTTCCTGGTACATATTTTACATCTACTTGTATTCTTTCTCCTGGATATTTCATTTGCTCATATGGTTTGGGTTCATATTCTTTCTTTTTACTTGGTGCCTTTTTGTATATTCCTATCCTTTGCATTACTCTATATAAGCTTGTTATACTTCTTGTATATCCTGCTCTTCTTAATTTTACCCATAATACTACTAATCCTGTATCTTTATTTTTATTCTTATAATCCTTTATTTTCTTTATTTCTTCTTGGGTATGTTGATTTGGATGATATTTTGGCCTCCTAGACTTATTTTTTAAACTTTCTAATGTTCCATCGTATCTTTCTCTCCATCTATATATTGTTTTTCTATGCATCTTATATTTTATTGCTGCATTTGTTACTCCATGTCTATAAGAATATTTTATAACCGATTGCTTATATAATATATCTTGTGTTATACTATTCATGGGAAATACCTTCTTTCGATAAAGTTTTTGTGGTTAAAAACATTTTATCATATTTGGGGTATTTCCCTTTTTATTTTTATATTACTGTGACATATCTATTGTAAACCTATATATTTTCTAATTTATCCTTTAATACTATGACATACTAATACTTTATAACAGTATCAGTATCTTTGATATGAAATCAAATATTATGCGAATTATAATAAAAAACCCTTTATACTGTCCAACTTTTTGGGTTCAGTACAGTATATAGGGTTTTTAATTTATAAGACTTTATTTTTATTATTGTAATTCAACTGTTGCTCCAGCTTCTTCTAATTTTTTCTTTAATTCTTCAGCATCTGCTGTTGGTACGTTTTCTTTAACTGTTTTTGGAGCTCCATCAACTAAGTCTTTTGCTTCTTTTAATCCTAGACCTGTTGCATCTCTAACTACCTTTATAACTTGGATTTTTTGTGCTCCTGCTTCTTTTAATACTACATTGAAGCTTGATTTTTCTTCAGCTGCTCCTGCTGCTGCTCCACCTGCTACTGGTGCTGCAACTGCTGCTGCAGATACTCCATATTTTTCTTCGATATTTTTAACTAATTCAGCTAATTCAACTACTGTTAAGCTGTCAATTGATTCTAATATTTCATCAACTTTTGCCATTTTAAATTCCTCCTTCTTCCTTACAAACATGGCAGTTTGTAATTATTTTTAATTTTTTTAATTTTAAGTTTAGTTTTAATTTAAACTTTATTTTTTTAATTTAATATTTTTTTGAATTTTATTTTTTGACTCAAAATTCTAAAAGTCTTATTTTTTTATTTGCTTTATTTTACAAACAACTAAGCTTCTGCTCCTGCCTCTGCTTCTTTCTTTATTCTTACTTGGTCAATTGCAACTGCAACTTTTGAAATTGTTTGTAACAATGAACCAGCAAGTTTTGATAGAAGTTCTTCTCTTGATGGAAGTTTTGCAAGTGTAATAATTTCTTCTACACTCATAACTTT
>CANRLA010000005.1 GCA_947631315.1 uncultured Clostridia bacterium
TGAGGAATAATTAGTAATTAAATCGTTATCCAAAACGTATGTAATATAAACTTTAAAAGTTTCATTCACATATTTGGCATGAATGATTATAATTGTAATAAAAAGTGATGCTTTATGAAAGCATCACTTTTTTGGGCACTTTTAGCTTGAAAAAAACAGATTATGATTTATATAATAATTTTTTTTAGTTTAATAAAAACAGAATTTTACATTTGATGTTGCAGACAAATTTTATTAATGTTAAAATTTAATATATAAAAATAAGGAGAAGTAGAATTTAATATGAAAAAAATTATAAAAATCTTTTTGTTAATAGTAATTTTTATGATTGTTGTATTTATAATATATACAATTATAAGCACAATTGTAACTAAAATTAATAATACATCAAAATATAATACAGATGAAGATTTATATGTAGATACAGGTTATAATTATAACTCATTTAGTGATTATTTAGGAGAAAATAAGAGTGCAGTGACAGTAAAATATTTAATAACATCAATAAAAACTGAAAATATAATAACCAATAATTATAACTCCATAAATCAAACAGAAGAAAGAGGAAAAATAGAATGTTATTTTAATGGAGAATTGTTAGATGAAACGTCTATTCAAAATAGAATAAGTAATAAACATACCTACAAAGTAGAAGCGAAATATAATGATGAGGGAGTATTAAGCAAAATAATTATTGAAGAAAATAGTTAAATTTTATTAATGTTAAAATTAATTCTATAAAAAATAATAAAAATATATAATAAATTAAATGAAAATATAATAAATATTTAATGTATGCAAGATGCTTAAACATTTAGCACAATGAGCAAGAAATTAATATAAAAAAGGAGTAATAAAGGTGTTAAATATCATTAAATCAATCATATTTGGAATAATAGAAGGAATCACAGAGTGGCTACCAATAAGCAGTACAGGACACTTGATATTAGCGGAAAGCTTTATTAAATTTCAAGGGCTTTCAGAAGGTTTTTGGGATATGTTTGAAGTAGTTATACAACTAGGAGCAATTTTAGCAGTAGTCATTTTATATTTTAAAAATATATGGCCTATTAAGAAAAAAGATTCAAAACATGGAGATAAAGGTTTTAAATTAGATAAAGATATTATTAAATTATGGGGAAAAATAATAGTAGCTTGTATACCAGCAGTAGCAATAGTTCTACTAGGTATTGATGAATATGCAGAAGAACATTTTTATAATCCAATTTGCATATCCATAATGCTCATTTTAGTTGGAGCTGCCTTCATAATAATTGAATCAATAAAAAAGAAAAATCCAAGAGTAACAAGCATAGAAGAACTAACTTATAAAGATGCAATTATTATAGGCTTATTTCAACTCATAGCAGCAATTTTTCCAGGAACATCTCGCTCTGGAGCAACAATAGTAGGTGCGCTTTTAATTGGAATATCAAGAACAGTTGCTGCTGAATACACATTTTATCTTGCAATTCCAGCCATGGCAGGAGCTAGCTTATTAAAAATATTAAAGTTTGGTTTTGGATTTACGAGAGAAGAACTTGCAGTTTTATTAGTTGGTACAATAATATCTTTAATTGTTTCAGTTTTAATAATTAAATTCTTAATGAATTATATTAAAAAACATGATTTTAAAGTATTTGGCTATTATAGGATAGTTCTTGGAATAGTTGTAATAGCATTACTTTTGGCAGGAGTTATTTAGATTAATGAAAAATATTCTTTTTAATATAATTCATTCAAGTTGAATATCAAAAGAAGCCATTAGTAATAAATAAAAATTATATGAATACATTTTTAATATGAATTTTTTAGAGATTGTTTTAATTAGTATTAGTCTAGGAATGGACGCATTTGCAGTAGCAATCTGCAAAGGTATGGCAATGCACCATGGAAATACTAAAAAAGGAATAATTATAGCTTTATATTTTGGAATATTCCAAGCCTTAATGCCTTTTATAGGATACCTGCTAGGTTTAAGATTTGAAAAAGCTATAAATGCAATTGACCATTGGCTTGCTTTTGGATTATTAGCTATAATTGGAATAAATATGATAAAAGAATCCTTTAATAAAAATGAAGAAAATGTTAATGATGATGTAAGTTTTAAGACAATGCTTATATTAGCACTTGCTACAAGTATAGATGCACTAGCAGTAGGAATTACATTTGCTTTTTTAAAGGTTAGTATATATATTCCAATTGCTTGTATAGGAATAATAACATTTATAATGTCTTTTATTGGAGTTCAAATTGGTACTAAATTTGGAAATAAATTTAATAATAAGGCAGAAACTGCAGGTGGAATAATATTAATACTTATGGGCTTTAAGATATTATTAGAACATTTAGGGATACTATAAATTTAAATAATAATTCATAAAAATTTAAATACAAATTATATAAAATACAAGAATATTAATGTAATTTTATAAATTACTTGATATTCTTCTTTTATTGTTATAATATATAGTAAATATAATTTGAAGGATTAATTAAATTAGTCATGAATACCTTCTAAAATAAAAAGAGAAAGAAAGGGATGTAATATAATATGGATAAGGAAAAAGATAAAAACAAAAAGGTTAGTACTAGCTCAAAAGAAAGTGCAAAAAATAATGTAAAAGGCAGTATAAAAGAAGAAAAAGTTGAAACAAAAACTTTTAATAAAGTAAATAGTAAAGGGAAAAAAGATGATGTATTTTCTAATATAGATGAAAAAAACAAAGAAGTAAAAAAAGACAAAAAAGAGAAAAGCACATCAAAAGATGATATTAAAGGAACAGTTACTATAAATAAAAAAATAGAAGAAAAATCAAAAACAAAAAAAGTAAAATCATCAAGTAAAAAAGGAAGAACTATTGCAATAAGTATTATTTTAATTTGTTTAGTAGCAATAATATTAGGTGTATTATTATTTATGAAAACACCATATTATGCATTAATTAAAGCATTTAATGCAATGAAAAGTGAAGATATTAATACAATAAACAAATATGTATCTTATGATTCTTTAATGGATTCAATTGTTGGTAACTTGAATGTTGGAGAAGAAATGAGTGAATTTGAAAAAAATTGCTTTAGTGATTTTTCATTTAAGATTAATACAGTAAAAGTTGAAGGAGATACAGCTATTATAAACATAGATACAACTAATAAAAACTTTAGAAATGCTATTACAAAATGGTCACAAAGTATTTATCAAAAATTTATAAACGGTGAAGAAATATCTAATGAAGAGGGAATAAAGTTATTAAATAGTTGCTTAAAAGACTCATCTATTGGTACAATAACAACAAACAAAGATATAACATTGAAGAAAGTAGAAGAAAAATGGATTATAAATGTAGATGATAACTTAAAAGATGCAATCTTCCCAGGAATAAGTGAAGTAGTAAATTCAATTGATACATTAACAGAATAAAATTTAAAAGATGTATGTTACTTAAAAATAACATACATTTTTTATACTTATAATCTATCCATGTATATCTATTGCCAAATATCGCAAAAAGGTATAAAATATCTGTATATTTAAATTTTAAAAAACTTTATACATTTAAGCAGAATATAACTGTACATTCTGAGCAAATCAAGAAAGGAATTAATTTTTATGAATAAAAGATGGAGGGTAAAGGAAAAAAACATATCTAAAGCAGAAAAAATTGCTAAAAAGTATAACTTAAGCAACTTAGTATCTAAAATCCTTGCCAATAAAAATTTAAATGATGATGAAATCGAAAAATTTCTAAATCCTACTAGAAAAGACTTTTATGACCCTTTCTTAATGCCAGACATGGATAAGGCAATAGATAGAATTGAAAGAGCAATAAAAGAAAAGGAAAAGATAATAATATATGGAGATTATGATGCTGATGGAATCACAAGTACAGTAATATTAAAAAGATTTTTTAAAGATAGAGAAATAGATATAGATACTTATATTCCTAATAGATTAAATGAGGGATATGGATTAAATAAAAATGCAGTAGAAAAAATTGCAAAAGACGGGTATACTTTAATGATTACAGTTGATTGTGGAATTACATCAGTAGAAGAAGTAGAATTAGCAAAAAAATTAGGTCTTGATATTGTAGTTACAGACCACCACGAAACATTAGAAGTATTACCAAACGCAGTAGCAGTAGTTGATTGCAAAAGAAAGGATAATAAGTATCCATTTGAGGCTTTAGCAGGTTGTGGAGTTGCATTTAAACTAGTACAAGCCTATTGTAAAAAATTTGATATTAATGAAAATGAATGTTTAAAATATTTAGATATAGCCTGTGTTGGAACAATCTCAGATATTGTTCCTTTAGTTGATGAAAATAGAGTAATTGCTAAATTAGGACTTATGCTAATTAATCAAACTAAAAATTTAGGATTAAAAGAAATTTTAAATTTATCAGGTTATAAAAATATAAATTCTACAACAATTTCATTTGGTGTATCACCAAGAATCAACGCTTGTGGAAGAATGGGACATCAAGAAGTAGCATTAAAGCTATTACTTACTGATGATCCAATTGAAGCTAGAAATTATGCTAGAGAATTAGAAGAATATAACAAGCAAAGACAAGATGTAGAAAAAAATATATATCAAGAAGCGGTAATTCAAGCAGAAGAAAATATAGATAAGCCATGTTTAATTCTTGGAAAAGAAAATTGGCATCATGGAGTAATAGGAATAGTTTCTTCAAAAATAACAGAAAAATATTATAAACCAAGTATTCTCTTATGTTTTGAAGGAGATGAGGCAAAAGGCTCTGGAAGAAGTATAAAAGGATTTGACCTTCATAAAGCAGTAGTAGATTGTAGTAAATATTTAAAAAATTTTGGTGGTCATAGTATGGCAATAGGTTTAAGCTTAAATTATAAAGATTACCCAAAATTTAAAGAGCAATTTGAAGAATACACAAAAGAAAATCTAAAAGAAGTCCTTATACCTGAATTAGATATTGATGAAGAAATTACTTATAAGGATATAAATAAAGATTCTGTAAATGATTTAAAATTACTTGAGCCTTTTGGTGAATCAAATGTGATTCCACAAGTTTTATACAAGAACATAAAAATCGTATCTATTAGAACATTATCAGAAGGTAAACATTTAAAATTAACATTACAAGATGATAATACAATTGTAGATGCGATAGGATTTAACTTAGGAGAATTAGCAAATAATTATCAACTTGGAGACAAAATAGATGTTGTAGGAAATTTAGAGCTAAATAACTTTAACAATATAGAAAGTATACAAATTAATTTAAAAGATTTAAGAAAATCAGTTTCGTAAAAGAGGATAGATTATGGCAGAAGTAGCAAAAAGAGATATTAAAGATGTAATTAGTGAACTTAAAAATCATAATAAAAGGTCAGATTCAAAACTTGTAAACAGAGCATACCAATATGCTAAATTACATCATGGAGACCAAAAAAGATTATCAGGGGAAGAATATATAATTCACCCTGTTCAAGTTGCATATACTCTAGCGACTCTAGGGCTAGATGATGCTACTATTTGTGCAGCCTTAATGCATGACCTATTAGAAGATACAGATGTTACACTAGATGATTTAAAAAGAGAATTTAGTGAAGAAATTGCAGAAATGGTAAATGGAGTTACTAAACTTGGAAAGATTAACTATGTAAGTGCAGAAGAACAGCAGGTTGAAAACTATAGAAAAATGTTTTTAGCAATGGGAAGAGACATAAGAGTAATATTAATCAAGTTATCAGATAGACTTCATAATATGAGAACATTAAAATATTTAAAAAGAGATAGACAGATAGCAAATGCAAAAGAAACTTTGGAACTTTACGCACCTCTTGCTAACAGACTTCGGAGTATATTCGTTAAAATGGGAGTTAGAAGACTTAGCTTTTAAATATTTGTATCCAGAAGAATTTAGAGAATTAGCAGAAGGAATAGATAAAAAGAGAGAAGAAAGATTAAAGTTTATTGATGCGATTACAGATGAAATAAAATTGAATTTAAAAAAAGAACACATAGTTGCAGAAATTACAGGAAGAGCAAAGCATTTTTATTCAATTTATAGAAAAATGCAAAGAGATAATAAAACTTTAGACCAAATATATGATCTATTCGCATTAAGAATTTTGGTAAACTCAGTAAAAGACTGTTATGCAGCTCTTGGAGTAGTACACGAATTATATACGCCAATGCCGGGTAGATTTAAAGATTATATTGCTGTACCAAAACCTAATATGTATCAATCACTTCATACTACTTTAATTGGACCTAGTGGAACACCGTTTGAAGTACAGATAAGAACTTACAATATGCATAGAATTGCTGAATTTGGTATTGCTGCACATTGGGCATATAAAGAACAAAGCTTTTTAAAAGGTAAAAAAGCTAATGTTGTTGTATCAGAAGATAAACTATCTTGGCTTAGGGAAAGCTTAGAGTGGCAGAAAGATATGCAAGACCCACAAGATTTTTTAAATACATTAAAGACAGAATTATTTGAAGATGAGGTATATGTATTTACTCCAAAAGGAGAAATAAAAACGCTTCCAAAGGGCAGTACTCCAATTGATTTTGCATACAATATTCACGCAGAAATTGGAAACAAAATGACAGGCTGTAAAATAAATAGTAAAATGATGCCAATAATTACTAAGCTTAATAATGGTGATATAGTTGAAATAATTACAAGTGATAATAGTAAAGGACCAAGTAGAGACTGGCTTAAATTCATAAAAAGTTCATCTGCAAAAAATAAAATAATGCAGTGGTTTAAAAAGAATGAAAGAAAAGAAAACATTGAAAAAGGAAAGACTATAGTCGAAAGAGAAATAAAAAGAATTGGAATGACACACGAAGAGCTATTAAATCAAAAATATTATAGTCCAATGCTTGAAAGATATAATTTTAAAAGCTTAGATGAAATGTATGCCGCAGTTGGATTCGGCTCTATAGGCGTAAATAAGGTAATTACAAGAACTCTAGAAGAATATAAAAAATATAATAAAGAAGCTAATGAAAATTTAGAAGAAAAAATTCAAGAATTAAAAAATGAGTCAAAGCCAAAATCATCTAAAACAGGAATAATTGTAAAAGGAATTGATAACTGTTTAGTAAAACTTTCTAAATGTTGCAACCCAGTTCAAGGAGATGAAATAGTTGGATATATAACAAGAGGTAGAGGAGTTACAATTCATAGAAAAGATTGCAAAAATATTAAAGATTTGCTTCAAGAGGAAGGAAGAATAATAGATGTATATTGGGATGAAGAAAAGCAAAGCTCATATAAAGTAGAAATTAATATATTTGCAAATGATAGAAGAGGTCTTTTGACAGATATAATAAATGTAATTTCCACATTAAACGTTAAACTAAATGAAATTAAGGCAAAGTCAAATAAAGAAAAGATTGTAATTGTTGAAATGACCATCGAAGTAAAGAATCTTCAAGACTTAAATACAGCAATAAGAAAGTTCGGAAAAGTAGATAGCGTTTACGATGTAAGACGTAAGAAATAATAAATAATAAATAATAAATAATAACCTAAAATTAAGGTTTATGCAATAAAATTAAATACAAAATAAAAGAATATAAAAAGTAAAACATTTAAGGAGGCGAGGAAAAATGATTCAGAAACTTAAAGGAACAAGAGATATACTTCCTGAAGAAGTAAAAAAATGGCAATACATTGAAAATACAGCAAAATGTATATTTGAAAAGTATGGATATGAAGAAATAAGAGTTCCAGTTATAGAAAAATCTGAACTTTTCCAAAGAGGAGTTGGAGAAGAAACAGATGTTGTACAAAAAGAAATGTATGTATTTGATGATAAAGGTGGAAGAAGTATAGCTTTAAGACCAGAAGGAACAGCAGGAGTAGTAAGAAGCTATATTGAAAATGGTATGTCAAGTATGCCATCACCAATTAAGCTATGGTATTCTATGCCAATGTATAGATACGAAAATGTACAAAAAGGAAGACAAAGAGAATTTCACCAAATAGGAGCTGAACTATTTGGTTCAAGTAGCTATTTAGCAGATGTTGAAATGATAGAAATGGTAAATACATTTTTAGAAAAACTAAATATAAAAGATGTAGAATTAAGAATTAACTCAATTGGATGCAAAGAATGTAGAAAAAATTATTTAGAGGCATTAAAAAATTATATAAGACCAAATTTGGATAAATATTGTGAAGTTTGCAAGGAAAGATTTGAAAAAAATCCTATGAGAATAATTGACTGCAAAGAAGAAAAATGCAAAGAACTTAATAAAAAGGCACCAAAGACAATAGACTATTTATGTGAAGAATGTAAAAATCATTTTGAAAAATTTAAAGAAATGATAGATAATTTAGGAATAAAGTATATTGTAGACACAGGAATAGTTAGAGGACTAGATTATTATACAAAAACAGTTTTTGAATTTGTATCAAAAGTTGATGGACTAACAGTACTTGGTGGTGGAAGATATGATGGACTAGTAGAAGAACTCGGAGGAGAGAAAACGCCAGCAATAGGCTTTGGAACTGGAGTTGAAAGATTAATAGATGTATTTGACGAGAACAATCCAAATTTTGATGAAACAAACAAATTAAAATTATTTGTAGCATATATAGGTGAAGAAGCAAATTTATTTGCAAGTAAAATAGTCGCTGACTTAAGAAAAAAAGGAATATATGTTGAAAAAGACATAATGGAAAGAAGTTTAAATGCACAATTCAAATATGCTAACAAGAAAAATGCAGAATATATAATAACAATTGGAGAAGACGAAATAAAAACAGGAAAAGCAGAATTAAAAGAAATGGAAACAGGAAATACAAAAATAATAAGTTTGGAAGATATAGAAAATAATATAATTGAGAAAAAATTGTAAATATGAAAAAGTTACAAAGTTTGACCAAAAAAGTTTTAAAGAAAAGCAACTAAAAACTTATAAGATAATTTAGGAGAAAAAGTAAGTGTTTAATTGTATAGTGTTAATGATAAGTAAAATTTTAAGCAGTTTTATAGGCATTTTCAAAAAAAATAGTGGAAATGTAATTGGCAAAATAGCAATGAAACTAAGTCCAAATATTATAAAATATTTTAAAATAGATTGTCCAGTAATAGCAGTAACAGCAACAAATGGAAAGACTACAACTAATAATTTGCTTTCATATATAATAAAGAAAAATGGAAAAGTAGCAGTTAGCAACACTGAAGGAAATAATATGGAAACAGGAATTGTTACTAAATTAATAAAGAGTAGCACTATTACTGGAAAAATAAAAGCAGACTTTATAACATTAGAAGTAGACGAAAGCTATGTTCCAAGGGTATTTAAGAAAATAAGATTAGATACATTAATTGTTCTAGATTTTTTTAGGGATCAACTAGACAGAAATGGCGAAGAAGAATCATTAATCTTAAAAATAAATGAATTTTTAAAAGACTATAAAGGAAATTTAATTCTAAATAATGATGATCCAAATGTTGCAAGACTAGGAAAATCAAATCCTGAAAATAAAAATGTATATTATTTTAGCGTTGATAAATACGAATATGCTACAAAAGAGGAAAAAGAAGTTGGAGAAGGAAAATTCTGCCCATTCGACAAAACAAGATTAGAATATGAATATTATCAATATTCTCATATAGGCAAATTTAAGTGTCCTACATGTGGTTATGGAGATAATGATATATTTTTAAAAGCAATAAATGTTGATGTAAAAGAAGGAACATTTGAAGTAGAAGAAATGAGTGATAAAAATATAGAAAATGATAACTTTAAAGAAGATACAAGTGATAATAATGAAGATAAAGAAAACAAAAAAACAATTACTTATAAAACACTTGCTAATAGCATTTATGCTATTTATAATTACACAGCAGCACTTGCTTTTTGTAAATTATATAACTTAGAGGCAAAAGAAGCTCTAACTACTTTTAAATTAGACAATGGAAGATGCGAAGAAATTGAAGTAGAGGGATGTAAAACAATAATAAATTTAGCAAAAAATCCAACAGGAGCAAATGTTAGTTTAAGAATATTAAATGAAGATAGTGACGAAAAAGACTTGCTATTCGTATTAAATGATAATATTGCAGATGGATTTGATGTATCTTGGATATGGGACATAAACTTTAATATACAAAATGTAAATAGAATAATAACTTCAGGCAAAAGAGCTTATGATATAGCAATTAGAATAAAAACAAGCGGATATGATAAAGAAAAAATAGAAGCATATTTGGATTTAGATGAAGCGGTAAAATCATTATATAAAACAAAAGGAAAAAAATACGTTATTGCAAATTATACGGCACTTCAACCAACTAGAAAAGCAATTTTTGAATATAAAAAATAAAAACATTAAAGCTCGAATTTTAATTAAAAAGAATAAAATTATTATAAAAAGTTTTGTTAAGTAATAAGCTTAATAAAAATTTAGTATATTAAAAATATAGCATAATAACAGTGTTAAATCAAGATAACAAAAAGTAAAAATAAAAAATAAATTAATAAAAAATAAAAAGAAAAATCTTATAAAAAGCTTAATACAAGCTGATTATAAGATTTTTTATTTTTTTATTAAGCTTATTACTTAATAAAAATTAACATAAAATAAAGTGGAAGGATAAATGTACGAATGAGAGGAAAAAGAGAAACATTAGAAAAGAAAGATAAGGACTTAAAGTTAAAAAAGATAGTTAAACAACAAAGATTACAAGAAAAAGGAATTACATTAATAGCCTTAGTAGTAACAATAATAATATTGTTAATTTTATCAGGAGTAACACTAAATATAGCCTTATCAGATAATGGATTATTTAGTAAAACAAAGAAAGCAACAGAAGATTACAAAGAAGCACAAAGTGAGGAAGAAGAAGCAATAAGACAAATATCAACGCAACTGTATAGCGAATATGTAGGAGCAACAGTTGAAGGATATAGTCCAAAAGAAAATACAGTTAAAATAGACGGAATAACATCAGGGGTAAATAGTAAGACAGATGCTAACGGAAATGCAATAGCAAATGAAAATATACAAGAAGATGGAAGTCAAACATTTACTACAGATTCAATGAGTTGGAGAGTATGGGACTATGATGGAAATATATTAAGAATAATAGGAGACCCAACAACACAGAAACTAACATTACAAGGAGCAGCAGGATATAATAATGGAGTATGGGCAATAGAGAAAATATGTAGAGAGTTATATTCAAATGAAGCCAAAGGAGCAAAAGCAACAAGTTTAAAAAGAACAGATATACAAAAAGTAAGTACCTATGATTATACGCAATATAAGCACAATCCGGATAATTATGAAGAAGACTCATCAGAAGGAGATGGAAATTCAATATATTTTGGAGCAACGAAAACATATACTGATAACCATAAATATCCAGCTATGTGGGGTGAAAATGACAGAGAATGGACATACGAATATAAAGATGGTAAATCAACAGGAATAGACGAAGAGTGTAAAAAATGGGAAGAAATCTGTACTGATGAAGGTCTAGTGGGCAGTGACATGAATGATGGAAATGAGAGTACAATATTCAAACAATCATATTATTACCATGAATATAATGAAAACGAATTTATAAATGATGAAGATTACGATTTAATCTTCGAAAAAATCAATGGACAACCTACAGGAGCGTATTGGCTCGCAGGCCGTTATGTCCATCTCTTTGAAAGCTTTTGTACTTTTGGCTTGCAACAAGTGGATGCTTATAGTAGCAGAAGCAATGTGGGCGGGTATATCTTGTATCACTCTGCTCGGTTCTATGAATAGTCCCACTTATGCGCTTCGCCCCATAGTTTCTATCGATTTAAAGGCGGGAGGATACACAATAACTTCAGAAGTTAATGAAGATGGAAAGATGATGATAAAGCTAGAATAACTGAAGAAAAATAAAAAATTTTATAATTAATGATAAAACTTAATAAAAATTATATTATTAAAAATATAGCATAATGATGGGACTAAATCAAGATTATAAAAAATAAATCTATATAGAAAATGATAAAAAATAAAAATAATAAATCTTATAAAAAGCCTAATACAAGCTAATTATAAGATTTATTATTTTTTTATTAAGTTTTATCCTTAATAAAAATTAACATAAAAAGAAAGCGAGGAAAAATGCACAAATGAGAGAAAAAAGAAAAACGTTAGATAAAAAAGATGAAGACTTAAAATTTAAAAAGATAGCTAAAAAACAAAAATTACAAGAACGAGGAATTACATTAATAGCCCTAGTAGTAACTATAGTAATTTTGTTAATTTTAACAGGTGTAACATTAAATATAGCATTATCAGATAATGGGTTATTTATTAAAACAAAGAAAGCAGCAGAAGATTATAAAGAAGCACAAAGTGAAGAAGAAGATGCAATAAGACAAATATCAACGCAACTGTATAGTGAATATGTAGGAGCAACAGTAGAAGGGTATAGTCCAGCAGATAATGAAAGTGGAGTAATAATAGATAAAATAACATCAGGGCTAGATAATAAGAATGATAATGAAGGAAAAGAAATAGCAAATGAAAATATACAAGAAGACTTAAGTCAAATATTTCATGCAGAAAATATGAACTGGAGAGTATGGGACTTTGATGGAAATACATTAAGGATAATAGGAGACCCAACGGAAGCAACATTAACATTAAAAGGAGCAGCAGGATATAATAATGGAGTATGGGCGATAGATAATATATGTAAAACATTATATTCAAATGAAGCTAAAGGAGCAATAGCAACAAATTTAAAAAGGACAGATATACAAAAAGTAAGTAACTATGATTATACGCAATATAAGCACCAAAAGACAGATTGGACAGAAGATACAACTAATAGTGGTGATAATGGCAATTTTATATACTTTGGAGAATCAAGAACCTATACAAATGGTAATAATAAATATCCAAAGATATGGAATGAAAATGATAAGGATTGGATATATGTATATGACAAAAATACAAAGACAGCTTCAGGAGGAGACAAAGAATGTAAGAAATGGGAAATAATAAGTGATGGTAAAATGAATAATGCAATTAATGAAGGAAATAGTGAAACTATATTCAAACAATCATATTATTACCATAATTATAATGAAAATGAATTTATAAATGACGCATATTACGATTTAATATTCAAAAGAGATGATGGCAATTGGACGGAAGAATACTGGCTTGCAGGTCGATGTGTCCATCTATATGAGAGCAGTTGTGATTTTGATTTTCAGTATGCTTATGGGATTAATGGGGGCAGCGTTGTGCGCGGAAACCGCTTGTATATTTCTAATCGGTATATCGGAAAGTCGCACGTATGCACTTCGCCCGATTGTTTCTATCAATTTAAAGGCCGGTGAATACACAATGACTTCAGAAGTTAATGAAAATGGAAAAATGACGATAACAATTGAATAGATGAAAAATCAATATAAAAAGAAGAATTATATAATTAATGTGAAAACTTAATAAAAATTATATTATAAAGAATATAGCATAACAACAATATAAAATCAAGATAATAAAAAGTAGAAAAAAGTATAGAAACACAGAAAAATAAAAAGAATAAATCTTATCAAAAGCTTAATACAAGCTAATTAGAAGATTTATTCTTTTTTTATTAAGTTTTCACCTTAATAAAAATTAACATAAAAAAGAAAGCGAGGAAAAATGCACAAATGAGAGAAAAAAGAAAAACGTTAGATAAAAAAGATGAAGACTTAAAATTTAAAAAGATAGCTAAAAAACAAAAATTACAAGAACGAGGAATTACATTAATAGCCTTAGTAGTAACAATAATAATCTTATTAATTTTGACAGGGGTAACACTAAATATAGCATTATCAGATGGAGGTTTATTTAGTAAAACAAGGGAAGCAGCAAAGAAATATCAAACAGAATCTGAAAGAGAAGCATTAGAGATGTCAATTATGTCTTACAAATTAGGAGAAAATAAAGAAAATGAAAGTTCTAAATTAGGTAAAAAACTAGTAAATAGAAATTTAGACAATAGTAGTACATGGGATATAATAGTAGAAAACAGTACTAATAAAACTTATGGAACAGGATGGTACTATATAGAAAAAGGGCAAGAAATAGAAGGACTAGGAACAACCCAAAATGCTTTTGTAGTAAATTATGAAACAGGAGAAATAATACCGTTGGAAGAAGATAAATATAAAGAGCTAGATTATAAATCAACCTTAGCAATAACAGATGGATTAGTGTTAAACTTAGATTCAGGAAATGTAGGAGAAAAGATAGAATCATTTGGAAGTAAATCAACGCTATATTATTATGATGAAGATGATTATCCAACACCAGAAGATAGAAGGAATGAATTTGCGAAGCAAAGAGATAAGACGGTGGAAGATGATGAACAAGGATATGATAGACAAATATCAACAAATATAAATGATTATATAGATATAAAAACAAATGCATTTAAATTCAATGGAAATAATTATATAGAATTATATAATAAGGACGGGTATGATTTTAAGAATGGATTAACTTATGAATTCTATGGCAAAATAGAAGGTGCTCAGGCGAGTATAAATCCACGGAGAGCAGAATGATTTGGGGTTATTCAGCTTTTGGAGTGGGGAATATAATAGAGGAACAGATATAAGGTTTGGATATATTGAAAATGAAAAACTATACTATAGTTTTGGGAAGATAGCATCAGTGGATGATGGCAGATTTGGCGGATGGCCGGAAAATGAACATCCATATAATCAAATACCAGTAATAGGAGATGTAAGAGATAAAGAAATATATATATCGATAATAATAAATCCAAATAAGATAGCTGAATCTGATACTGATGATGATATAACACAGTCAATATTTTTAAATATAGTAGATGGTGAAAAAATAGATTCAAAATTTGAATCTACATGGCTTTCAAAAAAGTATTTTGATTCATTAGTGAACTATGGAAACGAATGTAAATATTTAGAAATGGGTAGATGTGCAATTGGTGAAGCAGGTGGATGGTTTTATCTGAAAGGTACATGCTATATGATGAGAATATATAACAAAGCTTTAACAGAAGATGAAGCAAGAGCAAACTTTGAAGTTACAAAAACATACCATGATTATATAACGGAAATGAATAAAAAATTGTAAGCGAAAAATCTCATAAAAATATCCAAAACATTCTCTTAATTTTATTAATGAAAAAGCTTAATAAAAAATATTATATTGAAAATATAGCATAATCATAATATTTAAGCAATAAAATAAAAATAAATTTATATTACATTTCTGTAAAAAAATAAAAGTAATAATCTATACAAATAGGCTTAGAATTAAGCATATTAGAGATTATTACTTTTTTATTAAGCTTTTTCCTTAATAAAAATTAACATAAAGTAGAAAGTGAGGAAAAATATACAAATGAGAGAAAAAAGAAAAACGTTAGATAAAAAATGTAAGAATTTAGCATTAAAAAAGATAGCTTATAAGCAAAGATTACAAGAACGAGGAATCACATTGATAGCACTAGTAGTAACAATAATAATATTGTTAATCTTGACAGGAGTAACACTAAATATAGCATTATCAGATGGTGGATTATTTAGTAAAACAAAGAAAGCAGCAGAAGATTATAAAGAAGCACAAAGTGAGGAAGAAGAAGCAATAAGACAAATATCAACGCAATTATATAGTGAATATGTAGGAGCAACAGTAGAAGGGTATGAACCAGCAAGTAAAGATGAAGGAATAAAAATAAACGGAACAACATCAGGGATGGGAAGTACTAATACGAATGAAAAAGGAGAGGGGATTACAGGAGTAGCAAGTGATGGAAGTCAAACATTTACAGCAGAAGAAGGAATGAAATGGAGAGTATGGGACTTTGATGGAAATACATTAAGGATAATAGGAGACCCAACAACACAGAAACTAACATTACAAGGAGCAGCAGGATATAATAATGGAGTGTGGGCGTTAGAGAAAATATGTAGAGAGTTATATTCAAATGAAGCCAAAGGAGCAGAAGCGACAAATTTAAAAAGAACAGATATACAGAGAGTAAGTACTTATGACTATACGAAATATAAACACCAAAAGGAAGGATATTTAGAAGATACAAATAGTAATAGTGAAGATGGAAATTTAATATACTTTGGAGAATCGAATACCTATGAGACTAGTTACAAATATCCAGCTATGTGGGATAAAAATGATAAAGAATGGACATATGAATATAACCATAAAGAAAAAACATCAACAGGAGGAGATAAAGAATGTAAGAAATGGGAAGAAATAGGTACGAGAGATGGTCTAATGGAAGAAACAATGAATCAAGGAAGCGAACAAACTACATTCAAACAATCATATTATTACCATAATTATAATCAAAACGAATTTATAAATGACGCATATTATGACTTAATCTTCAAAAAGAGCAGTGAACAGACTACGGGAGCGTATTGGCTCCCGGGCCGCTATGTACATCTCTATAATGACAATTGTGTTTTTGGTTTGCAGGATGTAGGCACTAAAAGTGACGACAAGATTGTAAGCGGGGGTGGCTTGTATAACTCTAATCGGTTCTACGTATAGTCCCTCGGATGCGCTTCGCCCAATAGTATCTATCAATCTGAAGTCCAGTGGATACACTATGACGACGGAATTGGATGAATCAGGTAAGATGATAGTGAAATTAGCTTGATAGAAAGAAAAGAATTTAATTTCTGAAATAGTGATAGTTATGGACATGAGAAAGTGACGTATCATAGTTAAATAAGGGACTTTATAGCCCCTTATTTTATAAATTAAGTGTATAGGATTTTTTGTGTAAAATTTAAATTTTTGCTAATTATAAGAGTATAGGATTCTTTGTGTAAACTTTAAATTTTTACTAATTATTAATATCTATTACAACCGCAGTTGTCATCCTTTTTTGGAGGACAAGAAGGCTTTTTGTCATCATCTTTTTTGTTGTCGCATTTTTTATTGCAATCACATTCATCCTTCATATTTTCCTCTTTTTTACAAGGAAATATATCCTCGTAATCATAATCTGATTTAAATTCAGTTTTGCAATCACATTCTAATTTGACACCTTGTAAGCATCTTCCTTCACGATGACATTTAGCACATATTTTAACATGATCTACAGAATTAGCCCAAACTTGAACAGAATATTTCTTACCAGGACATAGTGGACCAAAAACGAATTCTCCATCATCATCAGTAAATGTATGAGAAACTGGTTTTAATTCTTTCTTACCCATTTTGTAATCAATTTCAACAAGTTTTACAACAGCATCCTTTACTGGGTCTTTGAAACAATTTCTTACTATACCATAAATAACATCTCTGTTATCTTGAGCAAGTGTAATATCTAAATCATATTGTTTTCCATTTGCTATATAACCATCAATATCAACTATTGGGCAATTTGGTTCAAATCTTTTTTCATCAAAATCCATTTTATTATTCCTTTCTTTTGGCTTAAAGCCGTTATTAATATATATTATGAAAGATAAGTTTAAAATGATAATACTTTATGGTTATAAAAATTAATATATTGCAAAATTATTGCATATAGATTATAATAGCAATAAATTCGAAGAATATAATTATATTCTCGTTACCACTTACAAAAAAGAGGTAGTAGTATGAAAAAATTTTTATCAAATTACAAATCAACGATAATTCTTTTAGTTGCTCTTATCGTTGGTGCACTTGTAGGAATTATATTCCAAGAAAAAGCAACTGTTTTAAAACCACTAGGAGACATCTTTGTTAATTTCTTATTAGTCGTAATTGTCCCACTTATTTTTTTAAATATTACAACTGCAATTGCCAAAATGCAGAGTCCAAAGAGATTTGGAAAAATAATAGTTACAATTTTTGTAGTGTTTATTATAACCTCATTAATTGCACTATTGATAGGATTTTTAAGTACATCGTTTGTTAAATTAGTTGATACAGACGATGGAGAAACAATTAAAGCTTCTTTAGAGGAAGGAGAAGAAGCTGAAGAAGAAGATTTAAATATTTTAGAGAGAACAGTACAATTATTGACAGTTGATGACTTTCAAAAATTGTTGTCAAGAGATAATATAATAGCTATACTAGTATTTTCAATAATATGTGGATTAGCAACTAAAATGTCAGGAGAAAAAGGAAAACCATTCTTAGATTTTCTAAACTCTGCAAATGAAGTTGTTCAAAATATAATAAAAATAGTAATGTACTATGCACCAATTGGGCTCGGTTGCTACTTCGCAGCATTAGTAGGAAGTTTTGGAGCATCAATTGCATTGGGCTATTTGAAAACATTTATAATTTATACTGTTGTAGCAGTATTATTCTACTTTATAATGTATACACTATATAGTTTCATAGCAGGAGGAAAGAAAGGAGTAGTAGCATTTTGGAAAAATGCACTTCCACCAACATTTACATCTTTAGCTACATGTTCAAGTGCAGCATCAATACCAGTAAATGTTGAATCTGCTAAAAAGATAGGTGTACCAAATGATATAGCAGAAACTACAATACCGATGGGAACGAGTTTTCACAAAGATGGTTCTGTAATAGGTTCAGTA
Organism: uncultured Clostridia bacterium; assembly: GCA_947631315.1. Taxonomy (GTDB): domain Bacteria; phylum Bacillota; class Clostridia; order TANB77; family CAG-508; genus CAG-793. The sequence continues at coordinate 18,572 of CANRLA010000005.1, forward strand.
TTTAAAATAATGTTTTTAGTGTGCTTATTTGGAACAACAATAAATACTCCAGGAGCCATTGCTCAAGTTTTAGGAGTAGCACTTTTAGCAAACTTGCTAATTACAGGAGTTCCAATAGGTGGTGGTACAATATCAGAAATGTTAATAATAACAATGATGGGGTTCCCAGTAGCATCACTTCCAATACTTACAATGGTTGCTACAATTATAGATCCAGCAGCTACAATGCTTAATGTTGTTGGAGATACGGTATCTGCCATGATGGTAACAAGAATAGTAGATGGAAAACATTGGTTAGAAAAGAAATCTAAGAATAAAGAAAAAGAAAAGATAGAAGCATAATGTGGGAAATAATAATTTAATAATTAATAGAAAATAAAATTTAAAATAGAAAAAATTTTTAAAATTAAAAAATGAGTAATAATATAATAGAAAAAATAATTTATAATAGAGAGGCAAGATGAAAATGCAAGAGATAAAATTATTATACTTATATCCTGATATGATGGAGTTATATGGAGATTTTGGAAATATACAAGTTTTAAAATATAGATGTAATCAAAGAAATATAAAACTTACAGTTGATGAATATATTTTAGGAGATAATCCACCGGATTTCAAAAACTATGATATAGTATTTGCAGGTGGTGGAGCCGATAACGAACAAACTATATTATCAGAAGACTTAATAAAATACAAAAAAGACATAAAAGAGGCGGTAGAATCAGGAACATTCTTTTTACTAATTTGTGGGGCATACCAATTGTTTGGTAAATATTATAAGGGAGTAGAAGGAAATATAATACCTGGACTTGAAGTTTTTGATTATTACACAGAAGCACAGCCTGATAGAAACAAAAGGTGTATTGGAAATATAGTAACAAAAGTTACTATAGATGGAATGGAAACAGAAGTAATAGGATTTGAAAATCATGGAGGGCAGACTTTAGGTGTAGATACTCCATTTGGAAAAGTCATAGTTGGGAATGGAAATAAATTTGAAGATAAGGAAGAAGGATTTTTTAGAAAAAATGTAATTGCTACATATTTGCATGGACCATTACTTTCAAAAAATCCAAAAATTGCCGATTATATTATAAAATATTGTTTAGAAAGAAAAATAAACAAATACGATAAAAATAGTGGTAAAATTGAGTTAGAAAAATTGGATGATACATTTGAAGAAAAATGTAGAAAACAACTTTTAGATAAATTTATAAAAAAATAATTTAATATTTATATAAAAACAGGTAGTATTTCGGTACTATCTGTTTTTGCAGGTACTTAAATGCTAGTAACAAAAATATTTATTCATAACTTCCAAGATGACACTCATTTGAAAATATAACATTTTTGTCAAGTAAAAAAGTAAATTCAATTTTGTAAAGTAATATAACATTTTTTATACTTTAATTTAAAAGTATAGTAATTTTTAATAAATTATGGTATACTAAAAACATAAGTTAAGGAGAGTGATTAAAATGATGCATACATTATGCAAATATGAAGATGAAACAGAATTGGTTATTTCAGATATTATTACTAGAGATAATGGTGAAGAGGTAATAAAAGTTGTTTTTGAAAGACCAACAGAACACGGATTTGATACATTAATATTTGAATTGCCAAGCTATAAAATAGTAGAACAAGATGGAAAGTATACAGAAAAAGAAATAGATTTATTTAAAAAAGTAGTAGAACAAGGAGCAGCACATTTTTATGAAATTGCGAGAGAAGGAGGACTTGAAAGTGCCTAATATATTTGAAACAATGCGGATATAGTGTATACTTTTGGTCTAATGAAAATAATGAACCAATTCATATACACATATCAAAAGGAAAACCAATTGGAAATTCTACAAAAGTATGGCTTACAAAAGCAGGAGGAAGTATAATTGCTAATAATAAAAGTAATATACCTATAAATGATTTAAAGAAAATACAAAAGCTAATCAATGATAATTATTTTTTTATTTTAGCAAAATGGAAAGAGTATTTTGAAGGTCAAGAAATTAAATTCTATTGCTAATATTCCAATGTAGTTGCTACATATTTGTACGAACCATTACTTTTAGATAAATTCATAAAAAACAGGTAGTATTTCGGTACTACCTGTTTTGACTATGTATCTCTTTTTTGCCTAAAGGAAATTTTTTGTTTTATAATAATTACCATAATTTATCAATGTAAAATTAAACATATTTATTCATAACTTCCAATAATCTTAATATAATTAAAAAGAAAATAATAGGGGGAAATTATTTATGGGTTTTCATGGTTTAAATTTTGATTGCATTAGAAAATGGTGTATGAATAAAATCATAAATGTATTGGTAGTGGTAGCATTTTTAATATTTGTAATAATTATTATTTTTGCAGCTAGTATTGGAAGCAATAGTCCAAGTATAATTGCAAGTACTAGTAGTGTACTTAGCACAAAAAAAATAGGGTGGGGTATAAAAAGGTCAGATAACCATGAACAACCTGATTTAGGACAGGAAAATAAAAAGATAATTGATGAATTTGACGGGTATGCAATGGGAAATAAAGATAAACCTTACATTTATTTGACATTTGATGTTGGGTATGAAGGAGGATATACTTCAAAAATCTTAGATGTCTTAAAGGAAAATAATGTTCAGGGTCTATTTTTTATAACAGGTCAATTTGTTAAAACAAGTGAGGATATAGTAAGAAGGATGATAGATGAAGGTCATATAATTGGAAATCACACATCAAAGCATAAAACAATGCCTGATATATCAAATGAAGAAATAAATGAAGATGTAATGAGCCTGCATAAGCAAGTTTTTGAAAAGTTTAATTATGAAATGAAGTATATAAGGCCTCCTAAAGGAGAATATAGTGAAAAATCTATAGCATATACAAATAGCTTAGGATATAAGACTGTAATGTGGTCATTTGCTTATGATGATTGGGATAATGATAAGCAAGGAAGAGAAGAATATGGAAAAAAGAAGATTTTAGATAACCTTCATAATGGAGAAATAATGCTACTTCATGCAACTTCAAAGGATAATAGTAATATATTAGATGAAGTGATAAAAGAAACTAAAAAAATGGGATATGAATTCAAGTCAATAGACGAGTTTGAAAGATAAATGCGTAATCAAATGTGCAGAAAAATAAGATAATATTAAAAGAAAAACAAAAATATAAAAATAAGAAAAAGTATAAAAATAATAGACAATAGAGGAAGGAAATAAGTAATGAGTAAGTTTGATAAAATTTTTGGAATTCCAGAAGAAGTTTCAGGAGATGTGCCAAAAGTTACCATACTAGGATTTGATAAAATGCTCATAGAAAACTACAAATGTATATTAGAATATCAAGATTTTTTTATTAGAATAAAAATGACAACAGGACTTATTAATATAAATGGTTTTAACCTTTTAATGAATGAAATGACAAAAGATGATTTAATAATAACAGGACAAATAGAAAGTGTAGATTTTGAGAAAAATGAGTTAAATGGATAATATTTGATGTTAACATAAATTAAAATGAAAGAAAATATACAAATTAGATATAAAAGTAACAATTTGCGTGTTAATAGTGGATTGTTATTTTTCGTTAAGTAAGAAAATAAATAAATTTGGAAAGCAAATGAAGATGGCTATTTTAATGATTTATAGCTAAAAACTATTGAAAACTTTATTTATTTAATATAAAATGATTATGATAAAAATATAAGGAAATAATAAATATAATATTTCCAAAGAAAGGAGTTTTGTATAGTATCATTGTCTATAATGATTAATATACAAGGATTTTTTATGAATAAAAAAACTGTAAGAGATTTAGATGTTAGTGGAAAGAAAGTATTAGTAAGATGCGACTTTAATGTTCCACTAGATGAAAATAAAAATATAACAGATAAAACAAGGATAGTAGCAGCATTACCAACTATAAAATACTTATTAGATCATAATGCTAAGGTAATTTTATGTTCACATTTAGGAAGACCTAAAGGAGAATTTAACATGGAATATTCTCTTAAACCAGTAGCAGAAGAACTATCAAAACAATTAGGAATAGATGTAAAATTAGCAAGTGATGTTACAGGAGAAAGTGCCAAAGAATTAGCACAAAATATAAAAGAAGGAGAAGCAATCTTACTTGAAAATGTTAGATTTGATGCTAGAGAAGAAAAAAATGATGATTCACTAAGCCAAGAATTAGCATCTTTAGCTGAAGTATATGTAAATGATGCATTTGGAACTTGCCATAGAGCTCATTCTTCAACAGCAGGTGTTGCTAAATTTTTACCATCAGCATGCGGATTTTTAATTGAAAAAGAATTACAGAATTTAGGAGATGCTCTAAACAACCCAAGAAGACCATTTGTTGCAATATTAGGAGGAAAAAAAGTTTCTGATAAAATAGGAGTAATTGATAATCTATTAGAAAAAGTTGACACACTTCTTATAGGTGGAGGAATGACATATACATTTATGAAGGCACAAGGCTATAATGTAGGAAATTCAATTTGCGAATTAGATAAATTAGATTTAGCATTAAGCCTACTAGAAAAAGCAAAACAAAAAGGTGTAAAAATGCTTTTACCTGTTGACAATAAAGTAGGAAAAGATTTTTCTAATGAAACAGAAACAATGATAGTAAAATCAACAGAGATACCTGATGGATGGCAAGGCTTTGATATAGGTCCTGAAACAATTAAAATATATGAAGAAGAACTAAAAAATGCCAAAACTGTGTTATGGAATGGACCTATTGGAGTTTTTGAATTTGACAATTTTGCTATAGGAACAAACGAGATTGCAAATACTTTAGCTAATTTAGAAGACTGCACAACAATAATTGGAGGCGGAGACTCAGCAGCAGCAGTAACAAAAATTGGTTTAGCAGATAAAATGACACATATATCAACAGGTGGAGGAGCTTCACTTGAATTTATTGAAGGAAAAGCACTTCCAGGAATAGAATGTATAGAAAACAAAATCTAATAAAATATCGAAAAAATATAAAATGATATTAAAATATAGAGAAAAATAATGACATTATAATATAGAAAATTTAGACTTTATTTTACACTTAAATATTAATATCTATTTAAGACAAGATTTAAGACAAGATTTTATAGAAAGAGGAAATTAAATGAGAAGAAAAGTAATTGCAGGTAACTGGAAAATGAATATGCTACCAAATGAAGCAATAGATTTTGTAAATAATCTAGCACCACTTGTAAAAAATTCAGAAAATGAAGTTATAATATGTGTACCATTTACAGATTTATTCTATACGTTGCTAACAGTGCAAGAAACAAATATACATGTAGGAGCACAAAATATGCATTGGGAGGAAAAAGGAGCATACACAGGCGAAGTTTCAGCAGAAATGTTAAAATCAATTAATGTTGAATATGTTATAATTGGACATTCAGAAAGAAGACAATATTTCAATGAAACAGATGAAACAGTTAACTTAAAGGTAAAATCAGCATTAAAACATGGTTTGAAACCAATTATTTGTGTTGGTGAAACTTTAGAGCAAAAAGAACAAGGAAAAACTTTGGAGGTAATAACATCTCAAATATCAAGGGCTCTACAAGATTTGACATTAGATGATATAAGTAATATAATAGTTGCCTATGAGCCAATTTGGGCTATTGGAACTGGCAAAACTGCAAGTTCTGATGATGCAAATGAAAGCATAAAAGCGATAAGAAATCAAATAGAAAAAGAATTTGGAACAAATGATGTAACTATACTTTATGGTGGAAGTGTAAATGCAGAAAATGCCAAAGAACTATTTACAATGTCAGATATTGACGGAGGACTAGTTGGAGGAGCAAGTTTAAATGCAGAAAAATTTAGCAAAATAGTAAATTTTGAATAAATTAATTTAAGGCACAAAAAACTAGAATTTAAGTTACATTCTTATGAGGAACGAAAAAGAAAGGAAGAAAAAATAAAATTTATGAGTAAAGAACTTACAATGCTTATTATATTAGATGGCTTTGGAAAAAATCCTGAAAAACAGGGAAATGCAATAGAAGCAGCAAATAAGCCAAACATAGACGAACTAATGATGAACTGTCCAACAGCAGAGCTTTATGCAAGTGGTTTTGCAGTTGGACTTCCCGAAGGACAAATGGGAAATTCAGAAGTAGGACATACTAATATAGGAGCGGGAAGAATTGTTTATCAAGAATTAACAAGAATAACAAAATCAATTGAAGATGGCGATTTTTTCAGTATACCTGAATTAGTTGAAGCGATAGAAAATTGCAAGAAAAAAGGAAAAAAATTACACATAATGGGATTGGTGTCTGATGGTGGAGTTCATAGCCACGAGAGACACTTATACGGTCTTTTAGAACTTGCAAAAAGACGAGATTTAGAAGATGTATATGTTCATTGCTTTATGGATGGTAGAGACACACTTCCAGCATCAGGGGAAGGTTATATACAAAAATTAGAAGAAAAAATGATAGAAAAGAAAGTTGGCAAAATAGCTTCAATATCAGGAAGATTTTATAGCATGGATAGAGACAAAAGGTGGCAAAGAATACAAAAATGCTATGATGCTCTAGTAAATGGAAAAGGTGAAATTGCAAATTCTGCTATACAAGCAATAGAAAGTTCATATCAAAAAGAGACTTTTGATGAATTTGTTGAGCCAACAGTTATATATAATGGAGATAAGCCAGTAGCAACAATAGAAGATGGAGATTCAGTAATATTTTTTAATTTTAGACCTGATAGAGCAAGAGAAATTACAAGAGCATTGGTGGATCCTGATTTTAAAGAATTTGAGACAAAGAAAATGAAATTAAACTTTGTTTGTATGACACAATATGATGAAACAATGCCAAATGTTAAAGTAGCATTTAAACCTGAAAGATTAAAAAATACATTTGGAGAATATATAAGTAAACTAGGATTAAAACAATTAAGAATTGCAGAAACAGAAAAATATGCACATGTAACATTTTTCTTTAATGGTGGTGAAGAGAAGCAATATGAAGGAGAAGATAGAATTTTAGTACCATCTCCAAAAGTAGAAACTTATGACTTAAAACCAGAGATGAGTGCGTATGAAGTTACAGAAAAAGTAGTAGATGCAATCAATTCAGAAAAATACGATAACATTATTTTAAATTTTGCTAATCCTGACATGGTTGGACATACTGGAAATATGGAGGCTGCAACAAAAGCAATTGAAGCAGTTGATGAATGTGTAGGAAAAATTATAAATGCCTTGTCAAAACATAATGGAAAAGCAATAATTACAGCAGACCATGGAAATGCAGAGCAAATGATTGATTATAAAACAGGAGAACCTTTTACATCTCATACTACTAATCCAGTTCCAATAATTTTATATGGTATGAATAATGTAAAAATAAATGATGGAAGATTGGCGGATTTAGCACCAACAATGCTTGATATGATGAATATAGAAAAACCAAAAGAAATGACGGGAAAAAGTCTAATTGTAAGAGAATAGATTGTTTGCAAAAAAATTGTTTTTTATAGGAAAATAAACTTTGTTTTAATCAATAAAAATATTTTGAATAATTTAAGTGAGGTAAAAAATTTGCAAAAAGAAGTAATAAAAGTATTTAAGGAAATATATACTTCTATAATTGGGTTAGTACCTGAAAAATGGGATAAAATTTGTTTGTATGCAAGCAGTTCTAAAAATTTAAAGGGTGAAATGTTTTTTTACTATTTTCCAAAAAAAATACTTAAGGCAAAACCTATTAATTGCTACGAAATACCAAACAAATTTGATATAGACGAATTTACATATAATGAAGAACTTTTCAAATTATATAATCAAGTAAAAGAACTAAAAAATTCATTAAATACAAATTGGACTAATGTAACAATTATTATAGATAAAAAATTTTTTATGGCTGAATTTTATTATAATGATTTGGAAAAAACGAAATATAGTAATGAAGACAGGCATATAATATGGCAATATAAATATTTAAATTGTCCAATAGATTCATTTAGCAAAGAAAATCAGATGATGATTAATACATATAAAGAGGAAAGAAATATCGTGCCAACAGTAATTTCATATGATATTAGTGATTTGGAAACAGGAGAAATAATAAATCCAATATTAAAGATGTAAAAAATAAATAAAATAATAAATTTAAAAATAAAATAAATCCTATAAAAAGGATGAAATTTATAGTTTTAAAAAAAGTACAATAACAAAGATTTGAGAAAGGAAGTTAAAATATGAACTATTCAGAAGAAATTGAAAATATGTGCGTTGTAAAAAAAGGTGTTGACCATGGTCCAGCACCAATACCAGAGGAAGGAAAATGGGTTAAAGCAAAAGATATAAAGGATATATCAGGATTTACACATGGAATAGGTTGGTGTGCACCACAACAAGGTGGTTGCAAATTAACACTTAATGTAAAAGAGGGAGTAATTGAAGAAGCGTTAATTGAAACAATAGGATGTTCAGGAATGACACATTCAGCAGCAATGGCAGGTGAAATATTAGTTGGAAAAACTATATTAGAAGCATTAAATACTGATTTAGTATGTGATGCAATAAATACTGCAATGAGAGAACTATTTTTACAAATTGTATATGGAAGAACACAATCAGCTTTTTCAGAAGGCGGACTTCAAATAGGTGCAGGACTAGAAGATTTAGGAAAAGGACATAGAAGTCAAGTTGGTACAATCTACTCAAGTAAAGCAAAAGGACCAAGATACCTAGAACTTGCAGAAGGATACATAACAGAGGTTGGATTAGACAGTGATAATCAAATAATTGGTTATAAATATGTTAATTTAGGAAAAATGATGGAAAACATCAAAAAGGGAATAGATCCAATGGAATCAATAGAAAAAGCATCAGGAACTTATGGAAGATTTGACGAAGCAGTTAAAAAAATTGACCCAAGACAAGAATAAGATAACTTGTTTGGAGGATATATGTTAAAATTTGGATTAGAAGAAAAGGTAATAAACGAGATAGTAGATATAATAAAAAAATATGAAGAAGTAGAAAAAGTTAAAATATTTGGTTCAAGGGCTAGAGGAGATTACAAAAATCAATCAGATATTGATATTGCACTTTATGGAGAAAAGCTAACCAATAGTATCAATACAAATATATTTTATGATATTGATAAATTATATCTACCATATAAAGTAGATTTAATCAATTTTAATACATTAGAAGATGAAAAGGCTCTTAAAGAAAATATAGAAAAGGAAGGAATTATAATATATGTCAAATAATTTAGTCGAAAGCTATAAAGTATTTAAGAAGGCTTACGAAAAATTAAAAGAATTTATAGAATCAGATGATGGGTCAGAAAAAGATAGAGCAGCAATTATTCATGCTTTTGAATATACATTTGAACTATGGTGGAAGGCTTTGCAGAGGTATTTACAAGATAATGAAACTGTTTCAGAATATGGACCAGGTTCGACAATTAGAAATGCATTTGAATTTGGTATTATATCTGATGGTCAGAAATACATGGATATGTTAAGAGATAGGAATTTGATTGCTCATACTTATAAAGAAAATGTATCAAAAGAAATACATGAAAGAATTGTGAAGTCACATATAAAAACTCTTGCTGAATTTATAGAAAAATTTGATAAGAAAATTATTAGTTAAAAGGAGAAAATAAAAATGGCAGTTACATTTGAAGGTTATGAAAGAAGAATAGAACAAATTAAACCAGTAATGGAGAAATACGGAATTAATGACTTTGAAGATGCACTAGAAATATGCAAAGAAAAAGGATTTAATCCTTATGAAATAGTAAAGGGAGTTCAACCAATATGCTTTGAAAATGCGTGTTGGGCATATACATTAGGTGCAGCAATTGCAATAAAGAAAGGTTGCACTAAAGCATCAGATGCAGCAAAAGCAATAGGAGAAGGACTTCAAGCATTTTGTATACCAGGTTCTGTTGCAGATGATAGAAAAGTAGGTTTAGGACATGGAAATTTAGCATCAATGCTTTTATCAGAAGATACAAAATGTTTTGCATTTTTAGCAGGACATGAGAGCTTTGCAGCTGCAGAAGGAGCAATAGGAATTGCAAAATCAGCAAATAAAGTTAGAAAAGAACCATTAAGAGTAATATTAAATGGACTTGGAAAAGATGCAGCACAAGTTATTTCAAGAATAAATGGATTCACTTATGTAAAAACAGATTTTGACTTCTTTACAGGAAAAGTAAATGTAGTAGAAGAAATAGCATATTCAAATGGAGAAAGAGCAAAAGTAAGATGCTATGGAGCAAATGATGTTAGAGAAGGTGTAGCAATAATGCACTTAGAAGATGTTGATGTTTCAATTACAGGAAACTCAACAAATCCAACTAGATTCCAACATCCAGTAGCAGGTACATATAAAAAAGAAAGAATAGAGCAAGGAAAGAAGTATTTCTCAGTAGCATCAGGAGGAGGAAC
>CANRLA010000006.1 GCA_947631315.1 uncultured Clostridia bacterium
CTAATTCTTTTCCATTTATTATTTCAGCCATTTTTATCTCCTTAAATTATGATAAAATTTTTTTCATTCTATCATAATGAATAAGCAAAATCAACTCACTTTCGTCTAATTGACTATACCCTGAAGAAGGCTTTTTTTCTTATTGAATAAGTTACCATTTGCAATTTTTATATAATTGACTAAGCCCTCAAAATGTGATATTATCCAGTATAAAAGGAGTCTGACTATTATGGATAGAATAAGTAAAATAAATTATTACCTAGACATTGCTGAAACTGTTGCTGAAAGAAGTACATGCTTAAGAAAATCTTACGGCTGTATTATTGTAAAAAATGATGAAATAATCGCTACAGGATATAGCGGTGCTCCACGTGGCAGAAAAAATTGCATTGATTTAGGCTATTGTGTAAAAAAGAAACTATTTCCCGAAATTCATCATGGTGGCTATGATGCCTGTAGAAGTGTTCACGCTGAGCAAAATGCAATGTTAAGTGCGTCGAGAATTAAAATGATTGATTCCTCACTATTTTTGGTTGGTATTAGGCGAGATACTAACGAATATGAAGAAGGATCTAGTCCTTGTCAAATGTGCAGGAAATTAATAATAAATGCTGGAATAGAAAAAGTCTATGCAAGAATCAACAAAAATGAATATGTAGAATTTTCTGTTAAAGATTGGATTTCGCAAGATGATTTATTAGATGGAAAGATGACATACTAATTATTGTAAAATTTTGCAAAAAAATGTTGAATAAATAGATTTTTTGTAGTATAATTTTGTTATAATTATAATTTTTTAGATTTTGTAAATAATAATTATAAAATATCTAAAATAAAAGGAGAAAAAAATGAAGAAATATCTTAAAATTACAGCTTTATTAATTGCTTTACTTTTAATATCAAGCGTATGTTTTGCTGCAAATCCTGTTGCTAAGGGTGATGCAACTATGTCTTTAGTTGAAGATAATAAAGTTACAACAACTTTTGGTAAATATGGAGAATTTGAGAAAAAAATGGTAAAAATCGATACAACTAACAAAACAATCGATATTAGCCTAACTGCTAGAAATAATCAAGAAATTGCTGAAGATAAACCAGGAGAAGTTGTTCTATTAGTTGATACATCTAACAGTATGTCAACAAATATGGTTAGTGTAAATGGTGAAGAAATGTCTAGAAAAGATTTAGTCTTAGATGCAACAGAAGCACTAATTAATAAATTATTAGATAGCAATGAAGATATAAAAATTGGTTTAGTTGAATTTGCAACAAGTACAGATACATCAAAAGAAGGAACTGACGATGATGCTAAAATAATTACAGAAAGTTTAACAAGTGATAGAACTATTCTTGACAGTGCAATTTCTACTGTAAGAGAAGATGTTTTAGGACCAAGAACTGATGTTGAAGTAGGACTAGAAAAAGCTGAAGAATTATTATCTACATCAACTAATACTGAAGCAAATAAATATGTAGTAGTACTTACAGATGCTGTACCAAATACAGCAAAAGGTGTTACATTAGACTTTTACACAGAAGCATCTGCTGATCCAACTAAAGATAAATTATTAGACCTACAATCAAAAGGAATTAATGTAATTTCTATGTTAATAGATATATCTGAAAGAGAAATTATTTTAACTGGTAGAGATGAAAATGCTACTTTTGAAACATATAAGGATGTTGCAAATTATGTTTTTGGAACAGAAACAGCTCCAGTAGCTGGACCAGTATATTATATAAGTGATAATGAAGTTATCGATACAGTCACAACAAAAATATATGAAGATTTAATTCCTAATGATGAATATGCACTTACAGATATAGTTATAAAAGATTATTTCCCACAAAATATTATAGATAACTTTAATTTTGCATATTTAACAAAACCTGAAATTGGTGATGTTACTGCAGAAGTAGATAAAAATGATAATTCAATTACTTGGACAATTTCAGAATTAAAACCTGGTGAACAAGCAACTTTTACTTATAGATTATCTTTAAAAGATACTTTCTCTAGTGACATAGTTGGAGTTAACCTACCAACTAATGAAAATATAACAATAGATTATAAAGAAAACGGCGAAGATGGAGATCAAGTAAAGGACGATAGATGTCCTGTAGTAGCTTTAGATGTTCCTGCTAAAAAGGAAATTCCACAAACTGGTTCGAACACAACTATTATATCAAGTTCACTAATTGCTGGAGCAGTTGTAATTGCAATCTTTAGCTTAGTAAATTATAAAAGAAATAATTTAAAATAATAAGATTTTAATAATTATAAAGCATTTAAATGAATAATTTAGAATAATTTAAATAAGAAATTTAAGGGGACTTTTTACAGTTCCCTTTTTATTTTCTTCAATAAATATTTTTATTTTGGGCATACTAAATAAAAAATAACTTATGATTTTCTATGCTAATTATTGCTTAGAAAACTTTGAAAGGAAATTATTATGTCTTATTGGACCCAAAATTTAAAAAATAGTAAAAAATTTGAATCAATTAAAAATGATATATCGACCGATGTATGTATCATTGGTGCTGGTCTTACTGGATTAACTACTGGATATTATCTATCTAAAAAAGGTTTTAAAGTTACTATTGTTGAACAAGATAAAATATGTTCTAAAACTAGTGGCTCTACTACTGGAAAAATCACAAGTCAACATGGATTATTTTATGATTATTTATCTAAAAGCTATGGATTAAATTATGCCAAAGATTATCTAGAAGCAAATGAATTTGCAATAAAAAATATCAAAGATATCATTGATACAGAGAAAATTAAGTGTGATTTGTTAAAAACATCTTCTTATGTATTTTGTGATAAGAAAAGTGATATTCCCTTATTTAATCAAGAAATCAGTACATTAAATCGAATCAAAAATGAATTAAATAATTCAACTAATTATAATAATGCATTTAAATCTAATGGTTTATTGTTTGATTGTAAATTTGAAAAAGAATTAAACATTCCAATTAAAAATTTCGGTGGCATAGAGTTTACAAATCAAGCAATGTTTAATCCTAAAAAATACGCTTCCGGACTTGCAAAGTGTATTTTAAATAATGGCGGTACAATATATGAAAATAGTTTGGTCACAAATATTAAGCATAAAAATGACACTTATGAAGTTATGGCTAATGGAAAAAAGATTAATTCAAAATATGTAGTACTTGCTACGCACTTCCCTATTAAAAATTTTCCTGGAATGTATTTTATTAAGATGTATCAAGATATTTCATATATAATAGCTGTGAAAACCAAATCTAACCCTTTTGATGGATATTACATTAACTCATCTTCCCCTGATGTTTCTTTTAGAAAAGTATATGAGAAAGATGGTGAAAATGTAGTTCTTATCTGTGGTAATAGTCATAAGGTTGGAAGAACTAATAATGATAAGGATTCTTATAAATTTCTTGAAAATATAGCCAAAAAGCTTTTAAGTAATTTTGAAATTATTGATGAGTGGAGCACTCAAGATTGTGTAAGTCTTGATAAGCTTCCCTACATTGGAAATTTTTCTAAACTATTACCTAATATATATGTTGCAACAGGCTTTAAAAAATGGGGTATGACTTTGTCCAATGTAGCAAGTCAGATAATTACAGATAAGATTTTAGGAATTAATAATAAATATGAATATCTATTTAATCCAACTCGTACACAAATATTTAAAAATTCTAAAGCATTTAAAGAGCAAATGAAAGAGACTATCTATTCTATTGGAATAAATAAATTAAAACTTCCTAATGAATCAGTTAAGGATATAAAAAAAGATAGTGGAAAAATAGTTATGCATAATGGCAAAAAGGTTGGAGTCTACAAGGACAAAAATGGAACTTGTTACATTATAAAACCGATATGTACTCATTTAAAATGTGAACTTCAGTTCAATAGTACTGATAAAACATGGGATTGCCCATGCCATGGTTCAAGATTTAATTATAAGGGTGAAATGATTAATAACCCTGCACTGTATAATCTTAATTAAATTTTAGGTGCATAATATGTTAACAATTGGTTATATATAAAAAATCGCTTAAAGGCTAGTATTTTGCTGAAAAATGTGTTATAATCTAGGTGTAATTATAAATTTTCATAGAGTTTTTTAATGAAAATTTTATAATGTAAATATTTTTTTAGGAGGATTAAAACTTGAAATTAACATCTGATAGTGAAACATTAGCTGAAAATAAAGTTCTTATTTTATATGTTTTAAATAATATAAATAAGCCTATTACAAGTGATGCCCTTTATAATTTAATTACATCTTCTATTGAGTTAAATTATTTTTACTTTCAACAATTTCTTTTAGACTTAATAGATTTAAAATATGTAGTTCGTTATAAAAAAGAAACTCAAGATGTTTATGAAATAACTGAAGCTGGAAAAAATACATTAAACTTGACATTAGATATTTTACCAGGAATAAAAAAATTAAAAATAGATACAAATTTCAAAAATAATATGGATATAATACAAAATCAGGAATCAGTTATCGCAGAGTATACTCCTACAAGTGAAAATGAATACGAAATTGATTGTAAAATAATCGAAAATGGCGAGATAATTTTTGAAATTAAAACTTTGGCTTATTCAAGAGAACAAGCTCAAAAAATCGTCGATAATTGGAAGAAAAATGCTTCAAAAATTTATCCAAATATTATTGATATTATAACTAATCCAAGTATGTAAAAAATTTCGAGAATATAGAAAAATTTTCTATATTCTCTATTATTATCACTATCTTTTCATTCATTATTGTCATCCGTTAACTCATCAATTACTACTTGTCTATTACTATCTAATTTATATTTCGGTAAATTTGGTAAGTCTTTTAATGATGCAAGTCCAAACATTTTCAAAAATTGATCTGTTACTTTATATGTCATTGGTTTTCCTGGAAGGTCAGCCTTTCCTGATGTCTCTATTAGATTATACTCTAATAATCTATATATTGTACCACTTGAATCTACTCCTCTAATCATTTCTATATCTGCTTTTGTACTTCTTGGATTATATGCTAGAATAGCTAATACTTCTAAAGAAGCTTGTGAAAGTGTTGGAGTTAATCTTTTATCAAATGCTGGATATAAATATTCATGATATTCCTTTTTTGATGATAATTGATATCCATCCTCTACTCTTACAATTTCTAAACCACGTTCTTCATTTTTATAATCTTCTTGTAACTCTGAAACAATTTTTATTACATCATCTGAGCTAAGTTCTAGAATTGTCATTAATTCTTTTATTTTAACAATTCTGCCAGTTGCAAATAATATTGCTTCTATTATTCCTTTTATCTTCTTGCTTTCCATCTTATTACACCTTTATCTTTATAAAATGCAGTATCTTTTTTCATACATTATTTATTTTTTATCTCCGCTTCTTATAAAGTAATTATATTTATTTTTATATGGTATGTCAATATTCCCTCCTTATTCTTATTTAAATATCATCCATTTTAATTCTAATATATATATATCGTTAGACGACTAGAATTCATGTCATTAGTACTAGTCGGTCTATTGTAGTCTCGATTGCTAGGTGATTTGCTTTCGGTGTAATGACCTCCTCTATTAATTCTACCTAGATTGCTAATTACCTCTAATGTTCTCTCGTCATGATTTCCCATTAAATCAAAAATATTTTCAATATTTTTTCACGTTTTTTCGTTTCTATTAGTTTCCATTTTGTCTCCATTTCATCTATTTCTTTTAATTCTTCTATCTCAAAATCTACTATTGCTACTAGGACTACTCTTTTTACTTCTTCATAGTCTTCTCCTATTTTCATTTGGTCTGAATATAGTCTTGTTGCATAATACAACAGTCTTTCTATAAAATTATTTTTATTTAATAGTTCTATTATACAATTTACATAAGGATTTTTCAATTTATTTAAATTCCAATTTTATCGTCATTTTCCCAGCTTCATCTACGCTTGGAATCATCGCGCAATTACTAGATGTCAGATTGATAGAAACTATGGGACGAAGCGCAAACCCGTGAATTGCCGTAGCACCGATTAGATTCACACAAGAGGAACCCGCTAACAAGATTAACACCATCTTTAGCACTCACACGCTGCAAACCGAAGTCACAAAAGTTTTCATACAGATGGACATAACGGCCTGCAAGCCAGTATTCTGAGTTAATTTGGTCCCTACTCTTTTCGAAAATCAAATCATAATACGTATCATTTATAAATTCATTCTTATTATATATATGCCAATAATATGATTCTTTAAATATTGTATCACTACTTCCAGTATTCATCTCATTGTCCATTAAACCATCTTCTTTTCCTATTATTTCCCATTTCTTACATTCCTTGTCTTTTACTGTCATTTTTCCATCTTTATATTCGTATGTCCAGTCTTTATCATTATCATTCCACATTACAGGATATTTATTTTTATCAGTATATGTTTTCGTTGCTCCAAAATACATTACATTTCCTGTAACATCTCCCGTTACCTCTTCCCATCCACTTGGTTCATGCTTATATTGCGTATAATCATAAGTACTTACTTTTTGTATATCTGTTCTTTTTAAATTTGTCGCTATTGCTCCTTTGGCTTCATTTGAATATAATGTTCTACATATGTAGTCCATTGCCCATACTCCATTATTATATCCTGCTGCTCCCTTTAATGTTAATGTTGCTGTCGTTGGGTCTCCTATTATTCTTAATGTATTTCCATCATAATCCCATACTCTCCATTGTATGCTCCCTTCTGTTTCAAATGTTTGATTTCCATCTACTTCTACCCCTTCAATTGTATTTCCTTCGTTATCTTTATTATTACTTAACCCTGATGTTGTTCCTTTTAGTGTGGCTTTATCTCCTTTTGGAGTATATCCTTCAACCGTTGCTCCTACATATTCACTATACAGTTGCGTTGATATTTGTCTTATTGATTCTTCTTCCTCACTTTGTGCTTCTTTATAATCTTCTGTTGCTTGCTTTGTTTTACTAAATAACCCATTATCTGATAATGCTATATTTAGTGTTACTCCTGCCAAGATTAACAATATTATTATTGTTACTACTAAGGCTATCAATGTTATTCCTTTATCTTTTATTCGTTGGCTTTTTCTCGTTTTTTGTAACTCAAAACTATTGTTTTCTTTATCTAATATTTTTCTTTTTTTTCTCATTTGTAAGTTTATCCCTCCTCTATTTTTTATGTTAATTTTTATTAAGTAATAAGCTTAATAAAAAAAGAATAAATCTTATATCCAGCTTGTACCTTGCTTTTGGTAAGATTTATTGTTTTCATTTTTTATAAATTTATTTTATATTTTGCCTTTTGTTATCTTGATTTAAGACTGTCATTATGCTATATTTTTAGTATATTAAATTTTTATTAAGCTTATTACTTAATTAAATTGTTATAACATAATTAGTAGTTATCAACTTTTTAAGTTGATTTACAGATAATTTTATGATAATATTTATTTAGTTTAATAAAAAATTCTAAAATCGTATAAACTAAGAAAGGAATTTTACTTTTATGGAAGAGAAAAAAGATAATCAAAATAAAAAAATAAAAATAGTAAAAGGACATTCTAAAGATATAGTTTTTTCAGATGTTAAAGATAGTTTAACATTTGAAGTTCATGAGAATAAAACTAAACAAAATGGTGAAATTGTTATTCCTGAAAATCAAAATCCAAAAGACTAATCATGCAAGTTAAAAGCACCCAAAAAATAAAATTCACTCCAAACTGAAGTGAATTTTATTTTTTATTATTCAACTACAACAAAGATGCTCCAATTATACCAGCATCATTTTTAAATTTTGTACACAATAATTTACATTTTACTTCTTTATTGAATACATATTGTTTTAATTTTTCTTCCAATCTTGGTAAAAATATGTCACTATAATATAAAAAGCTTCCTCCAAAACATATTGCTTCAGGCTCAAATATGTTTATGATATTTGATACTCCCACTGCTAGATTTTCTATATAATTCTCAATAAATAGCTTTACTTCTTTTGTTTCTATTTTTTCTCTAACATATTTTTGTACATCTTCTGATTTAGTTTCAACATCTAGTTTAAATTTTTTTATAACTTCTTTTTTGAATCTCTTCATTGATGCATATGTTTCAAAACATCCTTTATTTCCGCAATTACATAGTGGTCCATTTTTATCAATAACCATATGTCCAAATTCAAATCCTGAATTTATTTTTGGTTCTAATAATTCATCATTCATAAATACAGCACTGCCTACTCCCGTTCCAATACATAAGAAAATACAGTCACTATATTTTTTTAAATTTCCAAATTCCTTTTCTGCTATACCTGAACATTTCCCATCATTTTTTATATAAACTTCTACATTATATTTATTTTCTAAAATTGTTCCAATTTCTAAATATTTAACTTTTAAATTAACTAGATTTCTAATTGCTTTTTTCGTAGGATTTCCAGGCGCAGCAATTCCAATTTTTGATATATCATCTATTTCATAATCATATTTTTCTAGTAATTTTTCTATTTGTGCATTTATTGTTTCAATAATTAATTGGCCTGCTTTTTCCTCATTTTCTGTTTTTATTGTTGATATATCTTTTGTTTCTTTTCCTATTATTTCTCCATATTCATTTACTATCCCAGTTGCTATATGGCTTCCACCTATATCTATTCCTATTTTCATTTACACTTCTCCTACACTTTTTATTTTTATAGATATTCTGCCGTTCTATCTATTTAAATAGGACAACGGAACTTTATCCATTGCCCTAAAATTTACATTGTTTCTCTTATTTTGATTCATAAAATAAGACAATTTTTTTAACTTTTTGTTTATTATACTCCTGCTGCTGAGAATAAGAAATTTCCCATATAAACCGTAATACAAGGAACTAGTACTACTATTGTTATGAATATAAGCATAACACCTATTATACTGTACATTACTTGTGGTAAAACTTTTATTATTTTTTGTAAAATATTATCAATATCCATATCCATATATTCAACAAGTTTTTCCATCATAGTAGACAAGTCTGTTTGCATACCTATTTTAAGCATTTCTGTTACCATTGCACTTGGAAGTCCAGAATCTTCAAATGGTTTAACCCAAGATTCTCCGACAATTATATTATTTATGGATGCTTCAATTATTGATAACATAACATAATTTTTTACAACATTTTTACTAACTTCCAATGATTCCTGTATTCTCATACCATTCTTTAAGTTCAAAACCATTGCTTTACTTAGTCTTGAAAAGTCTATTGCAAATATTAACTCACCAAAAATTGGAGCTTTATATTTAAAATAATCCCAATTATATTTTCCTTTTGGTGTTCTTGTATAAGTAAATAATGCTCCTACTATAGCTGCTATTATTGAAACTGGTATATACCAAAATCTTTGAACTTGTGTTAGGAATGCTGAAAATGCCAAAGTATATGCTGGTAACTGGTCTGTAGATCCAACTTGTGCAAATACATCTTGAATGATTGGTATGATATAGATACTTCCTACCATTAAAATTATAAATAGTAATATAAATTGAGCGATATTTGGTATTAATATTCCTTTAATTTTCTTGTTTAATGCTGCAGATGAATCAAGATAGTCAACAGCTTGTTTTAGCGATTCTTCTAATGATCCAGATAGCTCTCCAACCTTTACTAGGTTAATATAAATAGCTGGAAATATATCAGAATAATATTCCATTGTTGTATACATATAATCTCCACCTTCAACTCCTGACTGTATATCTTCTAGTATTCCTTTTAGGGTAGAGTTTTCTGTAGATGATATTAATGTTGCTAATGCATGAACGTTATTGAATCCTGCTTTCTTTAATAAATAAAAACTTTGTGTAAAAATAACTAAATCCCTATTACTTACTTTTTGCTGAAGTGATAATGCAATACTAATTCTTTCTTTTGTACTAAACTTTCTTGACTGATTTTTTTTATATATGTTGTTATTATCAGCAACTTTCATTAATTCTTCTATATTTGATAATCCTGATTTACTATTTCTTTGATAAGTTCCTAAGCTTGTCTGTACTATATCTATTGGTGTCATACCATTTGCTTTTAGTCTTTTTACTAAATTCTGCTTACTTTTTTCAGTTATTCTACTTCGTACTATAATACCATTATCATCTACTGCTCTATATATATATTCTGGCATTCATATTTCTCCTTTCTTAATTATAAAAATAAATCAATTTATTTATTTTTAATAATTATTATTCATATTTCCATTGACATTCATACTTCCATTCATACTTCCATTCATATTTCCATTCATATTGCTATTCATATTTTGTCCTATACTGCCTTTTTCTTCTTTTTTCATTTTTAACTGCATTATTGTTCTATTTAATATTTCAAAATTTTTCTCTTCAATTTGTGCTTTAGCTTGTTCTAGTGTAATTACATCATTAACATATAAATCTGCAAGTGAGTTTATTAATCCTACACTTCCATTTCCTGATGAACTTTGTATGGCATCTTCTATTTCAGAAACACTTAATTTTTCTTTTCTTATTATACCTGCTATAATATTGTCAACAACCATAACTTCAGGTATAAGAGTTAATGTTCCTCTTTTATTTCTAATTAATTTTTGAGAAACAACAAGTTTTAATAATGATGCTATTAAATATTTTATTGTCGTTTGGTCTCTTACTTCATAGAAGTTTATCATTCTATCAATAGTTTCTGCACAAGATTTTGTATGAAGTGTTCCAAGTACTAAATGTCCTGATTCTGCTGTTTCTATTGCTGCATCTAAAGTTTCTTTATCTCTTATCTCCCCAATTACTAGAATATCACAGTCTTCTCTTAATGAGTTTTTAGTTCCAATGCTATATGTTGGCATATCTGAACCTACTGCTACTTCCTTTTGGACTATTATTGATTTTTTTGATGTGTGTTTATATTCTACGGGACTTTCTAAAGTTAATATTTTTCTATTTTCGTTTTCATTTATATAATTAATTAAAGCATTAAGAGTTGTTGATTTACCTGAGTTTGTTTTTCCAGTAACTAGAATTAATCCTTGAGTTTGAGCTGTCATTCTTCTAACTATATCTGGTACTCCTAAATCTTCATATCTTGGTAATTCATTTCTTATTAATCTAGTAGTAATTACTGGGGTTCCGTCAGAATATGATATATTAATTCTTAAACGAATATCATTAAATTCTTCTGAACAGTCTAAAACTTTTTTCTCTTTAAATAATTTATCTTTTTCTACATTTCCTTTTAGGAAATAATCATACGCTTCCCACATATCATCTTTATTAATAACGTTGAATTCATCTAATGTAACAAGCTCCCTATTAATTCTAAGTATTGGTTTTAGACCACTAATAAAATGTGCATCTGAAGCTTTCAAATCTTCTGCCTTTTTTAAAATTCCATTTACGTCCATATCTTAAATTCCTTTCATTTTTAATAGAATAATAATTGATTATTAATTTCTTCCATTGTGGTTATACCATTGATTACTTTGCTTATTCCATCTACTAATAAAGGTTTATATCCTTCTTTTAGTGCCTCATCTCTAATTTGTAATGTAGAAGCATTATTTACAATTAATTCTTTTATAGTATCTGTAATTATTAATGTTTCAAACATAGCTATTCTATCAAAGTATCCACTATTATTACATTCTCCACATCCTACAGCGTCATAAGTTACATGATTGTCTACATCAAAATTTACGTTGTACTTTTCGCCGATTTTATTTATAATTTGCTTTTCTTCTTCTGTAAAAGGTCTTTCACGTCTACAATTTGGGCAAAGTTTTCTTACTAATCTTTGTGATATAGATGTTGCAAGCGTACTTGAGATATCATAATTTGATATATTCATTTTTCTTAATCTCGATATAACTTCTATTGCATTTAAAGTGTGTATTGTTGTTAAAACATAATGTCCTGTTTGTCCAGCTTGCATAGCAATTTCTGCTGTTTCTTGATCTCTTATTTCTCCAACAAGAATAATATTTGGATCTTGTCTTAATACTGTTCTTAGCGATCCTGCAAATGTTGTTCTAGGATCAATTTCTATTTGATTTAGTCCTGGTATTCTTATTTCTACTGGGTCTTCTATTGTAGTTATATTTATTTCAGGTTTATCTAAGAAATTAATTACACTATATAAAGTTGTGGTTTTTCCTTCTCCAGTAGGAGCAGCAATTACTGTTATGCTATTTCTCTTATCAAATGCATCTTTTATAAGTTTAGGATCATTTGGATAACCCAATTCAAATAAACTTTTTATTGTTGTATTTTTCTTTAATAACCTTAAAACAAATTTTTCTCCATGTATATTCATTTGAGATGAAGAACGTATATTGTAATCAGGATACATTATAATTCTTCCATCTTGTGGTTCTTGTTTTTCTTGATGCATATTAGAGATAGATTTTAATCTTCCTATTATTTGAGTTTGTTTTTCCTTATCTATATGAGCTACATCAAAAAGGATTCCATCAATTCTATATCTTACTCTAATGTAGTCTTCCAATGGTTCTATGTGTATATCTGAGGCTCTTTGTTTCATTCCTGCCTTTATGATATTATCAACAATACCAGCACCATTTGCATCTGTATCTATAGCTTCTGTTGATACTCTATCTAAATCATTAATAACTTGTTCTATTAATGTTTTAAAAGTTATATAACTCTCCATTACTAGTCCTTTATTAAGCATTAGTAATCTTACTGCTTCCATTTGGGCTCTATTACTTGTACTTGCAAAACAAACTTTTATTACTCCATTATCGATTTCAAATGGAACTGCTAAGTCTTCTTTTGCAATATCCAAAGATATATAATTTGTTACTTTTATTTTTATTTCACTAGATGTAAGATATATGGTTTTTTCCTCTAATATTTCTCCCATTGCTTCTAAGAGCTTTCTAGGATCTGCTAAATTTAATTTAAATAAAATGTCCCCAATTTTTTCTCTTGGATTATTATTTTGATATTCAATTGCTTTTGATATGTCTTGTTGAGAAACAACACCCCTTTTAACTAATTCAATGCCTAAAGCTTGTCTAAATTGTGGCATAATGTTCTCCTTTCATTAAAAATTTAATTTATTTTTTTCACACTTTTTGCATTATTTTGTTACCAATACTTGCAAACATATTTTATATTTTTTTCGAAAACTGGTTTATCCGCATTTTTTCCAGTTTTTATTGTAACATCAATCGTATTTTTATTTGAGCCATTTCCTGTAGCATAAGTTGCTTTAAAATCTACTATATTTCTTGCAATTTTTTCTTTATTTTTATATATTGCTTTTTCATTTTTTATATAAGTATATTTTGTACTACTTCCAAAATTTATAGTAACATTTCCTGTGCTTTGATCACTTTGTACACTTGCTTGACTACTAGATTTCACATCACCCACAAAATAAGTATTAAATTTATTAAATTCTTCTGAGCTCAACTGTTCTGAACTAATTTTGTCTAAATTACCATATATATAACTACTTAATGAGGCAAGTAGTGCAATAGTTATTGAGAATATCATTACATAAATAACTAAAGCCGCTAATGTTACTCCTTTTTCATTCTTCATATTTTTTACCCACTCTCTTTTACCTTTATTTTACTCATTGGAAGTGTCATTTGATTTTCTCCAACAGTATAAACAACAGTTATAGTAATTTTTTTTACCAAATCCTGGTCTACTTTTGATTCATCTTTATAATTTTCTAAATAAGAATATACACGGCTATCATTTTTTTCATCATTAAAATATGTTTCCAAACCCGATTGTTTAATAAGCTCTTTTACTTTATCTTCACTAACGTTTTCATAACTTTCTAAATCTATTTTTTCAAATATGTCTGTAATACAACCTAATGCATATTGATGTACTTTTATCTGAGTTGTTGTTACATAAATTTGATAATACATACTAGCCACTACTGCAGCTGAAAGAATAAAAATAATTATTCCTGCAACCATATCCATTCCTGTTGCGCCTGCTTCACTTTTAATTTTCATTTAACCACCTATTTGAGATAAAAATATAGAAATCCACACTATTGCATTAGACATACAAATATAAGATGCAATTGGTAAGTTATTATTATATTTTTTCCCTTTATTTAAAATTTTATTAATTAATAATTTTATTGCAACTATTAATAATGCAAAGATAATTGTTAAAATAGTTCCTATTTCTAGAGTAAAGAAATTAATTATGATGCACAATATAATAGAAGATAATTCATAATCTTTTTTATTTTTTTTCTTTATTCTGCATATACTTAAAATGGTTAATATCGTTATAATAACTAGATAAATTATAACTCTATTTAAGTTAAATATATTAGATGTGAAATATTGATATATAATATTTAAAAAAGATATTACTATACCATATATCAGTACTCCTTTATTTATTTGTCTATGTTCAATATCTATTCCAGCTATTAGAAATAAGAATATTATGTAAAGAATACCCAAAGCAAATTCTATGCCTTTTATTGAAAATATTGTATAAGCGTTTATTCCTAATCCTAATGCTAAAACAACAAAAGATATTCCACAAATTATTTCTATTAGTGGATATCTAAAACTTATTTTAGATTTGCAATACTTACATTTTCCCTTTAAGCAAAAATAACTTAATACAGGAATCATATCAAAAAATCCGAGCTTATGATTGCATTTTGGGCAGTATGATTGCTTATAAACAATATTTTGATGTAATGGAATTCTATATGTAGCTAATGTTAAGAAACTACCAAATACAGTTCCTGCAATAAATATTAATATATAAAGTATTGCTTCCATTAAAATTTCCCTTCTTAAAAAATAATCTTTTTACCTCAAATAGAGGCTACCTAAATACGATTTTTGCTATCGCATATAATCATTGAAATTAATACAATGATTTCATTATAGGTAACCTCATATTTAGAAGTATAATCATTATAATAAAAATTTTTTAAAAAATTTGTTTTATTTTTATTAACTTTCAGTATGTGAATATTGTTCTACATAGTTATAAATATCATTAACAAGATTTGATTCTTTCTTTTGCTCATCTTCATATTGATTAGCTGCTGTTCTTGTCTTATCAAATAGCCCACCTTGTGTAACTGCTAATGAAAGTGTAACTCCTGCTAAGATTAAAAGTATAATAATTGTTACTACTAATGCTATTAAAGTTATACCTCTTTCTTTCTTGAACATAATTTTCTTCCCTCCTTAGTAAAATTTGTGTTATATATATATTTATTATAATAAATATAACCTAAATTAATTAAAATATTATTTTGTATTACCACCTATTCCTGATGCTGTATAATAATTATCTGTTGTATTTTTATCCTTTTCTTGTGGTAGTTGAGTTTGTCCTGAACTAGGATTTCCTGTTGTTACATTTTCTGAGCCTTCTCCTCCCTCTGTAGAAGCACTTGATACTGCAAAAGGATCTACTTTTCCTGGTCTATAACTATCATTTTGCTTATACATCGAAAGGTCTGCGTCTGTAATTTCATAAGTTCTTTGTTGTTCCATTAATTCTGAATTAGCTTCTTCTTCTATTTCCTTAGCAACTTCTTCTGATGCTTGGTATGCTGTTGCTTTGCTAGGAATCACCCTATTGGATGGAATATATTGATAAAATACTACTGCTAAAATTAGAATTACTGCTACAACTATTAAAAGAGTAATTAAAATTTCTTTAAATATATTCTTTTTCATTTTGCTTTTTCGCTAGTATAAACTAACATTACTCCTTTCTATATTTATTATCTAATCTTCTGAAACAACATTTTCATTATTAACACTATTATCAGATATTGCGTTTACAGTTTTATTTTCATTTACATTTTCATTTCTAGTATTTGTTTCATCTTCTGATGGTTCATCATCATCTGATGATGATTGACTTTGATTGGTTAATTCTCTTTGTATTTTTACATCCTTAACAGTAAAGGTTGCATGTTTTGATGTCATATTGAAATTTTCTGCAATAAAGTCTAAATCTGAATCATTTTCTAGGTCATATATAAATTGTACTATTGCAAGATATTCTCCATCAACAGTAAAATTTAAATTTTTGTAATCTTGATCATTTAATGTTGAACTAGCAACTTCCATTTTTAAAGTAATGCCCTCTTTTGTTGCATGATTACCAATTTTACTCCACAAATATTCAATCGTATAAGTCTTTGTTTGTGTTGCATCCTTGATTTCACTTTCAGAACTTTGAGCAATTAAATCTAAATATCTTTTCTTTGCTTCTGCAAGTGATTCTACATCTGTTTCTATTTTTGATAATGCAGATGTATACCTATCATTTTCAGAATTAGCATTACTTATTGCTTTTGTTAATTCATCATTTTTGTTGCTTATGCTTTGAAATCCATATATTTGAAATGAACCTAAACTTAATCCGTTTTTCATAAATAATACTATTAATATAATCAATAATATTAATAATACACTTAATAATGCTTTTCTCATAGTTTCCTCCATTTCTAATATAATCTCAAATCGCCTTCAATAGTAATTTTTATACTGTCCCCTTCTTTTTGTCCTTCAGTTGATACAATGTTGTCTAAGATATTTGCATTTTTAAGTTTTGCTTTAAAATATGCAAGTTGTTCATATCTAGAAGACTGTGCCTTAATTGTAATGTGTTGTACTGTTGAACTACCATCTGCTTTTTCAGTATTGTTAATTTCAGTTAAAGTTACTTCATCAGGTATGTTGTAAACTAATTTATTAAGTAAAGTAGTAATTTGATTTCTTCTACTTCTTCTAGATTCCATTATTGAAGCTGAATTTTCAAGGTTTGTCGCATACGTTTTATAATCGCCTGTTCTTTCTAAAATTTTACTGTCATCATTATTAGCTAAAGTTATTTGCTTGCTTGTATAGTTTTTGACTTCAGTTGCTTCATCTATTTTATTATTAATTTGATTAACTAAAATAATTGATGCTATTGAGTAGATTATAAGAATTATTATAGCTGATATAATGTTTCTTAGTATCATCATTTCAATTTTATCAAATTTTCCTGACATATCTGTATTCAAGTTTAATGTGAATTTTTTCTTTGGTGTACTACCTTTCGATTGCTTTCTATTTGCTCTTAATGTACTAATGTCCGATGAAAGCAATGTCTTTAGATTTTCTTTCCAGTCTCTTGCTAGAAAATTAAGTGATTTTATTCCTCTGCCTAGTCCCTGCATAGCTAACGCTATTGCTGAATTAACTTCTATATAATCCTTAATATTTACATTTCCTTGATCTTCTAAAAAATAAGGTTTTAAAATCTCTACTTTTATATCTTTAAAATATTCTTTAAAGTATAAATCAATATTATTTATAACAGACCCCATTCCAGTTATATATATATTATCTATTCTTTTGTACTGATCGACTAATTTTCTTACTTCTTCTGTTATCTTAAATAATGTAGGAACTATATATTTTAAATACTCATTTCCTTGAGCAGATGAATAATCTGTTTCCATTGTATAGATAGTTGTATTTTTGCAAACTTCATAAGATTTCGAATATGAATTTTCTTTTTCATTAATTCTGTCTATAATTTCTTTCATACCATCTTCTATAACATTAATATTATATATAGATTGGTCAACTATAGTTGTTACAGTTGTTTTATCTTCAATATTAATAATCATAGAATTCTTACCTTTTTCTGCATTTATTAAATTAGGTAATGTTGTTGGCATAGGAACTAAAGTATCTAATCTATATCCATTAAAGTATGAATTTCTTTCTGCTATATCTGTTTGATTATCATAAATATAAATAATTCTACTTTGGTCTTGATTGTCTAAATTTTTTGAGTAAATATATTTGCCATCATATACTGCTCTATTTAAATGGTTTTCAACACAAAAAGATTCAAATTCTGTATTAATAGCTTTTTCTGCATAAGATTTATTAGTTAAGTTAAAAATATTGAAGTAATAATAATTTTCGTTTAATACTTCACTACTTATTGGTATGCTTTTGCTGTTTGTTTCAGCAATTATTTGTGCTATTGTTTCTTCTAAGTTGCTATAAAATTTAATACCATAAGACTCAACATCAAACTTATCATTGTTTTTATTTACTTTTGCATATCTAATTAGTTTATCTGTTATACTTATACCTAAGCTACTTTGCATTTTATCCTCTCTTTTCCTATTTTTAAGTAGTTCTTATAATAATATTTTCTTTCGTTTATCTTATTTTTTCACATTTGCAATATTTATATACATTTTATATTTTTTTTATCCAAAGTCAATACATTTTTATACTTTGTAAATCAAATGTAATATTTGTAATTTTAGTGTCAAATTTATATTTTTTTATACATTTTTTCTTATAATTTGGCATATTTTATTTTATCCATTTTTTTATTTTTCATAAAATATAAATCATATTATGTCCTTTTTTTGACAAAATATGATTTATATTTCTATATTATTTTTTTATGTTTTGTCTATTTCCCTTTCTACACTTTTCATTTTCATGTCATCTGCCAAGTTTTCGACTAAATTATAAGTTTTTCCGAGATGCTCAATTATTTCTACTTCTTTTTCAGTTATTTTTGTTTTCACATCTTTTGAAGGTTTTATTTTTATTTTTCCTAGAATTATTCCAAACGTATCATCATTCTCAATTTTCTTTACAATTTCAGGATAAATTTCTATTGACATATTTGCATAAATTATTGCTTTTTCTGTATTATTTTTCAGTAGATTAATTTTAGAAAGATATAAGTAAGAATTAGCTTGTATCTTTTCATCATCGCAGTTTATCCCTTCATAGAAATATTTTTCCGCTTCTTCATATTCTCTAAATATCAAATAAATTTGTCCCAAATTTAAGTTTGATATATTTTTTAATGAATTAATTTTAGCAGCTTTCATATAATATTCTTTAGCATTTTGAAAATCGTTAAGTCTAGTGTACGTCATCCCTAAGCAATAATATAAATAGTATTCAGATGGTGAATGTCTTAATGCTTCATTATATACTAGTATTGCATCTTTATATTGTTCATTATCATATAAAATATTTCCTAATAAAATACTTGCTTGATAATAATCGGGTTTTTGATTTAATAAATCTTGCAAAAGTCTTGTAGCATCATCTTCTTTTTTGTCTTTATGAAATAACGCTGCTAAATCACAGTATGTTTCATAGTCTTTAGGATTAATACTAATTACCATTAAGTATTCATCTTCTGCTTTTTCGTTTTCTCCATTTTCTTCATAATATTTTGCAAGCTTTTTATGAGATATATAACTATTTGGATATTTTTCTACATTTTTTAACAAGTAATGTTTTAATTTTTCCTTATGTTTTTTCCCTCTTGAAATATTTATTAACTCATCAATATATATTTTTTTATGTTCTAATATAAAATATATAATAGGTATGATTATTGAAATTATTAATATTAATAATAACAATAAAATATTAGGAGTTTTAGTTATTAATAATGAGATAAATTCAACTATTAGTCCAAAAAATTCTAAGGCTAAAATATAAACATAGTTTGTATTGTTTTCTTTAACTAAATGTATAAAAGTGTATACAAATAATGCAATAGTTATAATACCTAAAAATACAATTTGTATCATAAAATTCTCCTATTTTTTATTTTTTTATATAATATCACTTTTTTTATAATTTTACCATTGTTTATATTTAATTTTTAAATATTTTATAAAAAATTGTACTTTTTTACTTGAACTATTTTATTTATGTAATTTTACATCTTAAAAATTAATAAACATATATTCTTTAAAATCCAGTTAAATATAAGCATTCCTATACCACTGTATAAAAATAATGAATTATATTTTATTGCGATTTTATCAATCTTTGTAAGTCTAGATATAGTTTGGCTTACAAGATAAGTTAAAGTAATAATAGTTGTATATAATACTGTACTATTTTGATATATTGATTCTATGAGGTTGCCATTTAGCATTGCAATAAAAGCTCTAGTGCATCCGCATCCAGGGCAATAAATGTGTAAATTTTTATATATGATACACTCAGGTATTTTTATATAATTGTTTATCACTATTCCCACTATAATTAATATTATTATGGTTATTAATAGTGAATAATATATATAATCATCTTGTTTAATTTTTTTATTCATAATTATTTAAAAGAACATCTTTTAATAGATGTCCTTTTCCTCTTTTTAATATAACTTATATCAATAAACAAATTTATTTTATAATTTGTATATTTCCTATTAAAGGTACTGGATTTTCTTCTTGTTTTATTGCTGCTGTTAGTCCCATTATCCAACATACAACCATAAATATTCCCCATATCCATCCAATGCATGGAATAACTGAAAGTAGACTAAATAAGAATATTACTAATGCTTGATTTAAATAAAATTTTGCGCCTTCTCTATCACCTGCACAGTATGCAACTAATAGTCCAATCCAAGTTATATAAGCAACTATACTTGTTGTTTTCTTATCCATTTTTATCCTCCTTTTTTTCAATTTTTTTCATTTTACAACAAATATATATTTTTTTCAACTTTTTTCTCATAAAAAATTTTTTGGCATGTAGAATTTAACTTTTTAACTAACCAAAATTTTTTGACATTTTAAGTTTAAAATTTAATCTTTTGGAAAAAATAGAATAAAATTCTTTAGTTATAGTTTATCGTCAACGAATTTTAACCACCTTTGTTATACTTTCGTAAAATTTTAAGAATTGAGGTATATTATGACACTAACAAACGCAGTAAAACAAAGGATAATAAACTTAGCAGCTAGTCAAGGAATTAAAATTCATAAATTAGCATTAAATGCTGGTATTCCTTATTCTACTATCAGTAGTTTTCTAACTGGCAAATGTTCAAGTATAACTTTAACTACTCTTTTGCATATTTGTGAAGGTTGCAATATTACTCTAAAAGATTTCTTTGACGATGATTTATTCAAAAATATTTCCGATTTATCTAAAAAAATACCTGCAGAAAAGGAGTAAATTTTGATGTTACTTTCTGTTGCAATTAGACAAAGAATCATTCAGTTAGCAAGTTCTAATCAAATTAGTTTAAAAGAATTATCTAGGAGAACTAATATTCCCTATTCAACTATAATAAATTTTATGTCAGGCAAAGCTAAAACTACAAATATTACGACTTTATATCATCTATGTTTAGGTCTTAATGTTGATTTGGTGGACTTCTTTGATAACCCGTTATTTATTGATATTTATGATGAACATGAAAAGAAAACCAAAATTTAATGATATAGAACTTGAAAAATTTTTAAATCTGTAATATAAGTAAATATAATTGGCATTTTTGAGGGCTTTAATAAAGCCCTCTTTTGAAGAATTTTATTTTTATGATATAATAAGTTTTAATTTAATAAATTATTTTATAATACTGAAAGGATTATTGTTATGAAATTAAATATAGTATTAGTTGAACCAGAAATTCCTCAAAATACTGGTAATATTGCAAGAACTTGTGCTGCAATCGGTGCTAAGCTTCACTTAGTATATCCTCTCGGATTTAGCATTAATGAAAAAGCTGTTAAAAGGGCAGGCTTAGACTACTGGGATAAGTTAGACATTGAAGAACATATTTCATTAGCAAAATTTTTAGAAAAGTATACACCTGAGAAAAACAACATGTTTTTTGTTACAACAAAAGGAAAACATATCTATTCAGAACCAAATTACAATTCTATGGATGAGATTTTTTTGCTTTTTGGTAAGGAAACAAAAGGTCTTCCCGAAGATTTGCTTCTAAAATATATAGATAAAACAATAAGAATCCCTATGAGAGAAACATTAAGGTCTCTAAACTTAGCAAATTCTGTTTCTATTGTAGCTTATGATGTTTTTAGGCAATGTAACTTTTGTAATTTAGAAGAAATAAGCAGCTATTTTGATGATAGATTCTAGAAATAAGGTTTGAGTTATAGTTTTAACTCAAATCTTATTTTCTATAAAGCAGTATTTTATAATATTAATCCTAAAGTCAAAATTCCTATATTATCATTGTAAACTTGACTAAATTGATATATTGGAAGTGGATTTTCCCCATCCCCAACTTCTATTGTATATCCTGGCTTGTTGTAATTTTGGATAAACCAATCTTTGTATCCTGCAAAACTTGAATTATAAGGTGTCTCTTCTAATGTATATCCACTTACACTACTAAATTTCTCCCCTATTTCTAAGGAACCTTCAGGATTATAATTTTGAAATTTCCAATATATAGTTTTTCCTTGCGAATGATATGCTAGAATTAGTCTAAAATTATGTTGTAGTGTAAAATTATATACTGCCAAAGATTCTGGTTCAGTAAGTGGTCCAAATCCTACAAAGTCTCTAGGCGCCGGTCTTACATATCCTTGCGAATATTTAATACTTCTTGCATTTTGCCATCCTGCTGGAAATTGGAGATTTAAATCTACTCCTCTCGTGTTTAAAATATACCAACCAGTTTGCTAAACGTCTGTAATACTTTTTAATTACACGACTTTGCTATATTGATTATTTTCATTTATTATTTCTTCAATTTTTATAAATTCATTTAGATTCTTAGTCATACAATTTAATTTTGAAAAATTGAAAAATATATATACATTTTTATCTTTATCAATCTCAATTTTATTGATTAGTCGGTATAAATATATTTTATTAATTTTCTCGAATTTCAAAAAACTTCCTATTAATTGATTTAATTCTTTTTCTTTTTTTGTCTTGTTTTTTGTGCCAATTTTTTCTTCAGTTTGGTTTAGTTTTTGTTCCAATTCTTTCTTTTGTTTTATTAAATTTTTTCTTTCAAAAATAAATTTTTGTGAATATCTTCTATAGTCTTCTTCTAAAAGGACACCTTTTAATTTGTCCATATACATCTTATCTAAATTATTGTTTATCTCATAAATTGCTTTATCTAATTGATTAATTTTTTTCTTAAAACATTCTCTTATATCAAGGGTTCTGTTTTGATATTTTTCATAAACTGAATAAAAAACTTCTTTATTGGCATAGAGTTGACATATATTTTTCACTATATAAAGAATATATGTTTCAAACTTTTTGTAATTGATATTTAGTGGGAAGCATCCTCTTGACTTATAATCTGAGCAAGTTATATATGGATGTGATGTGCTATTTCTTTTTGAATTATTTTTAAGCACTATTTGCAATTTTCTTTTGCAATGATAACAATAAAGCAAACCTCTTAATAAGTAATCGTATTTAAGCTTTGTATTTGTTCCTCTTTTTTCTAATATACTATTTACTTTTTCAAATACATCTTTATCAATAATAGACTCGTGAGTATTATTTACTCGTATTTGATTTTCTTTTTCTACCATTCTAATTTTCTTTACCTTATAAGATACGACTGTTTTTTTGTTTTGTATGGTATTTCCAATATATACTTCATTTTTAAGCATATTACATATAGTTACTTCATTCCAATTATAGTTTGTCTTGTTTTCATCTTGTACTAATCCAGTCATTCTATAACCCATTGGGGATAAATAATTATTCTTATTTAAGTAATATACTATCTCCCCACTTCCATGGTTATTGACGTACATATTGAAAATCTTCCTTACAATATCAGCTACATTTTCATCAATTATTAATTTATTTTTTATGTTAGGATGTTTTTTATAACCGATATGCTGGTGTGCTGCATAAATATTCACCTTGCTTTTGTTTTTCTTTATAAACGCTTCTAATTTTTTTTGAAATATCTTTAGCATACATATCATTCATGATTGCTTTAAAAGGTGTTATATCATTGTTTGTACTATCAATATATGTGTCTATTCCATCTGTTACTGCAACATATCTAATATTTTTTTTGGGGAAATAATTTTCTATATACTCTCCTGTTTTTATATAATCCCTACCAAGTCTTGATAAGTCTTTGGTAATAATCATATTAATACTTTTATTTTCAATATCTTGCAATAATTCATTAAACCCTGGTCTATTAAATGTTGTACCTGATACACCATCATCAATGTATTCTTTAAAAAGTGTTAGATTATTTTCCTTTATATATCTTTGCAAAATTTTTCTTTGATTACTGATACTTTCGCTTTCTTTATTTTCTCCATCTTCGCGAGATAATCTGATGTATAATCCGTACTTTGAAGTTTTGACTTTTTATTTCTAGCATTTAACCTCCTATTCGTAATCATCTATACATTAATTTTTGCAAATACTTTTAAATAATTACTTATCTTTAATTTTTAAACTTTCAATATAATCTTTAAACATTAACCCTATAACATCATTTATATCTTGCTTTTCTTCTGTAAAAATACAATATGTATTAAATTCTAATTTATCACTTTTCATTTCTTTTTTATCTTTATTCACTATTTGCATCATCTCCTTTTTACGATTTCATCTAATACAGATTATTAGAGAAAATGGCTTGTTATGACAATTAAATTTAAGTGTATTTTTCGAATAAGATATTGATGAATTATTATTTTAATAGTAAAATGATAAAAATAAAATGAGGTAAAATTTTATGGGAAGAAAAAGAAAAAATAAAAAACTAAATATTTGGCAATATACTTTTGTGATAGCCGTACTAATTTGTATTTCTATTTATGGGTATATAAATCCAAAAACTGCATCTACTAATTCAGTAGTTGATGATGATGTAACTATTCAAAATATAATATTTGATTTATCTACAATTCCACAATATTCATCAGACCCTTATATTGTTATAAATAATAATTTTCCATATTTTAAAGAAGAAGATTATACCACTGAGCCTTTTGAAAAATATAGCGATTTAGGAAATGGTAAAGCCGGGGTAGCTTACGCTAATATATGTAAGGAAACTATGCCCAAAGATGGAGAAGAACGTGGCGAAATTGGAAATGTTAAAGATCTTTCTGGTTGGGTGCAAAAAAGATATGATAATTTAATAAAAGATAAATATTTATATAATCGCTGCCATCTAATTGGTTGGCAACTTGCTGGAGAAAATGCAAATAGAAATAATTTGATAACTGGGACAAGATATTTAAATACAGAAGGCATGTTACCATTTGAAAATAAAGTAGCTGAGTATATATATCAAAATGAAAACAATCATGTCTTATATCGAGTAACACCTATTTTTGAAGGTGATAATCTTTTAGCAAGTGGAGTCGAAATGGAAGCATGGTCAGTTGAAGATTCAGGTAATGGTATTCATTTTAATGTCTATTGCTATAATGTTCAGCCAGGAATAGTCATTGATTATGCTACTGGAGAAAGTCATGAACAAGAATAACTAAGTTGTTTATCAATTTTTTAAATGGTAATTTAAAAATTGTTTGTAAATTTTAAAAAATTTTATGAATTTATTGTAAATTTATGGAAAATATTATATAATTACTTTTGAGTTTAGTTCTTAATACTATTAAATCAATAGTATATTTCCATTATAAAAATAACAAAATGAAGGAGTGATTATATATTGAATTTAGATTTAGTAAATGATTTATTTAACAATTTAAAGGAGAATAAATTTGTGCAAAATTTTATAAAAGAATTATCAAATTATTTAAAAAATAATTTAAATGGTAACAATGAAGAAATTCCAATAATAGAAGATATTTTATCTAAAAACAAATTTACAACGGGAAATCAAAATTCTATAAGATGGAATTTAGATGATGTTGTATTAAAATATTCACAAACAAATTCAGTTAACGATGCACTATATTTTGTAAAAGAAAAAAGAGAGAATTCCTATATTATTTTAGAAGCAAAGGACGGAAAAATAGAAGAAATAGAAATAAATAAAAAAGATATATCAAGTGAAGTAAAAGTAAATGAAGTTTTAAAATTCCAAAATAATAATTTCATAGTTGATAATCATTCTACTAATGAACTGCAAGAAGAAATTAAAAATATGGCAAAAAAAATACTTAATAAACAAAACATAAATTTAAATAAACATAGAAAAGAAGGTCACTTATATATGGTAACTGAAGAATTAGGCGATAACAGATTTTTGTTGGACTTAACAGATGCCTCTAAAACTGAGTTTGAAGAAGTTAATATTCCAAAGGATTTATTAAGTAAAGCAACAGAAGGAATGGTACTTATATACAATAATGGAAAATATGAATACTATTCAGATGATGGATTTGAAAGAGCTGAAAGAATAAATTCATCATCTTAAAAGCTATACAATGTTTTATATAAAAATTAACTATAGTAACGTTAAGGTTACAAAATATTTAGCAAGTTGGTTGGTATATTTTTAAATCCACACCTTTGATGTTTGCTTTCCACCCCGAAGTATATGGAATTTGAGGATAATAATTAGCTATTTGTTTAGCATAATTATAAATTTCAGAATTTTTTGCAATCTCCCCTGTTACTAAATCTACTCCATCAGGATTTACCATTGGAACTATATAAGTTGTAGTTGTTTCAAAAATTTGTCTTGCTGAATAATCGAATATTGTTAGATTATTTCTATAAGTATAACAGTAATCTTCAATAAATTTCATTAGTACAACTGTGGTAATCCATTCATTGGCATGATACGACGCTGAATAAAAAACTTGCTTCTCCCCTCTTCCTATTTTTATGTAAGGAATATTTTTTCCTAATACACTCTTCCCTATTGAGCCAATTTCAATAAATGGATATAATTTTTTTAGAGAACTTAAATTAATTTCCAATATACTTGAGCTATAACTTATATTAGTTGGAACTATAAAACCAAGCGCACCATTAATATATGGATTAAATGCATTCCAAGTATTATTTCCAACTATTCCATCAGGATTTAATCGAAATCTTCTTTGAAAATATATAACAGCATTATAAGTATTTTTTTCATAAATGCCATCAATTTTTCCATTATAAAATCCTAGTATTTGTAATAGATTTTGTAAAATTTCTACCATTGGGCCGGTAGAGCCTATTTTTAAAATTTTCATATTATAATGTATGTTATATACTTTTTTATTGATACATTTTTAAGAGTAAAAGAAAGTTTATTTAATACAATAGAAAGGTGACAGTGTCACCTTTCTATTGTATACTATTATTGTCTGATTTACTCTTGGAGGAAAGCAAGTATAAATCGGAACACACATACAAATATCCAACCTATGCATGAATTAAAAATTACTACTGGGATGGTTTCCAAATCTCGAGTCATTACAAGTTCGCCATTTTGCAGTCTTGCAGTGACTTTGCCTCGGGGTGAAAAAAGACCATCTAATTCAACAGTTATTGTTGTGGTAGTTTTAGAAATAGCTACATTTTTTGGTACCTCAACAATAACCTTCCCTTCTTGAGCATACACATCTCGTGCAACCTTTTCTAAAAATTCAAACTGACTATCATTTAATGACCTTCCTATGCAACTCCAAGAAACAAGAAAACCAAAAATGAAGAACATTAAGCTTCCTGTAATCTTAATGGCATTTATGTGTTGTTCATCCATCTGCTTTACTTTTTCAACAAAGTTTCTCCGTTTTTTCATAATTTTACCTCCTAAAATCAATTATGATTTTTTCTTAGAAAACTCTTATGATGCCTAATAAAAGAGAATTTAAGAAAACTTTACATTTATATTGTACTATAATTCACATAAAAAGTCAAAATTTTAAAAATTTTTTTGCAAAGTGGTTGACAAGTTAATAAATTTAGTATTATAATAAGTATTGTCTATATGCAGATATGGCGGAACTGGTAGACGCACAGGACTTAAAATCCTGCGGACTAATAATCCGTCCCGGTTCGATTCCGGGTATCTGCACCATTAGAACGCCAAGTATTTCGAGAAATTAGAACTTGGTGTTTTAATTTTTTAATTGCAGATTTTCTAACATTTTTCCTAACACTTTTCAATTTATTGTGTAAGTTAAGAAAATGTTTTGAAATATTGTTTTGAACATTTACCTAATTGCCGTTAGATAATTGTTCTTTTTTATTGTCATTTTTCATAAATGATAAATTAAATTTGTTTTCTAGCATATTGGCTGGTATTGTTTTATCGCTATAATCCAAATGAGAATATATTTTTATATCGATAATTTTGCTTAATATTGTTGAAATATATAAGAAAATAAAGTATAATAAGAACATCCTTTCATAAAGGAAATCTTTGTGTAAAGGAGGTGAGTAATTTGTCATCTTACGAACTAATTTGGCGTCTACTTGTTTTATTATTACTTAGTAATGATAATCAAGAAGATAGTCAAAAAACTCAAGATTAGTGCAAATCTAATCAAAGC
>CANRLA010000007.1 GCA_947631315.1 uncultured Clostridia bacterium
CACCAGTGAGAATCGAACTCACGACCTACAGGTTACGAATCTGTTGCTCTACCAACTGAGCTATAGTGGCAAGTAAAATTATTTTAACATATAATAAAAAAAAATACTAGTCTATTTTCATAAATAATGAGGAAACTTTTTATTATGTAAGAAGAGAATATGTTGATGGTCAAATTTTAAAATAAAATCATAACCACCCGTTCATGGATGGTTATGATTAAGTTGTTGACATTTCATTGGACGAGTAGTTTTGTTATACAAGCTAGTCAATGTGATTTCTAAAATCAAAAGAATTTGTATCAAATCTGTTTACAAAATTTCCCTTATGTTTTTCTTCAAAATCAATTTCGTACTCATCAGAAAAATCATTTTTGTGTGTTATTTTGATAATACTAATAACAGAAATAAAAATTCCAATTGTAATTATAATTATTTGCATACAAATCACCTCTCTAACAAATTTGTTTATGAGTTACGTTATAAGTGAATTTATTCGAATCGTATAAATTATATCATAGTTTATGAAAAAAATCCACTAATAAAATGATATTCTAAAGTTAATAGTATTAAAATGGAGAACTTGTTTAATTAGAAAATTTTTTATAAATTTTGAAAATTATAATTCAGTAACTAAAGAAGAAAAAAAGCAAAAAATATATACACATTTACGAAAAAGTATGTTATACTCTATCTGTATATTTGAGTAAGAAATAATTTAAAGAAAAAAATATATATTTAAAATATGGAAGGAAGTTGAATATGGGCTTTTTTGATAAGTTAAAACAAGGATTAATTAAAACAAAAATAAATTTTGGATTTAAAAAAGTTGATGAAGAATTATTAGAAGAATTAGAAGAAAATTTAATAATGGCAGATGCAGGATTTGAAACAACAGAAGAAATTATTTCAAATTTAAGAGATAAAATAAAAAAAGAAAATATAACTGATACAGAAGAGGTAAAAAATGCCTTAAGAGAAGAGCTTACAGATATATTTAAAGACTTAGATCAAAACCTAGATATATCAAATACTCCAGCAGTTATTCTTATGGTAGGAGTAAATGGCTCAGGCAAAACTACATCAATAGGAAAAATTGCAAATAAATATATAAAAGAAGGAAAGAAAATTCTTATTGCAGCGGGTGATACTTTTAGAGCGGCTGCAACTGAACAATTAGAAGTTTGGGCAAACAGAGCTAATGCTGAAATTGTAAAAGGAAAAGAAAATCAAGACCCTTCATCTGTTATATTTGATAGTTGCAGAAGAGCAAAAGAGATTAATGCTGATATTCTAATTTGTGATACAGCTGGAAGATTACAAAATAAAAAATATCTTATGGACGAATTAGAAAAAATGAAAAAAGTTATAGATAGAGAATTACCAAATTCATCAAAGGAAATTTTATTAGTAATTGATGGTTCAACAGGACAAAATGCTATATCACAATTAAAATCTTTTAAAGAAACAACTGGCATAACTGGTTTAGTTTTAACAAAACTAGATGGAACTGCAAAGGGAGGAATAGTAATTAGACTTGCTAAAGAGGAAAAAATTCCAGTAAAATTCATTGGTGTAGGAGAACAGATTGATGATATGGAAGCATTTAATAGTACAGATTTTATTAATGCTATAATATAAGGAAGAAAGGTTTATGGGTAACCTTTTAAAAACCTAAATATATCATACAAGGAAAGAGTTTAATGGACGAAAAAAATAATAATAAAAGTTCTAACACAGAAGAATTTGTTGAAGTAAAGAAAATTAAAAAGAAGAGAAGATTAAGAACTAAGGTTGTTTTATTTATTAGTCTAATTGTTTTAATTGTAGGATACATATTTGCAAGAGGCAATTATTTAGAAATAAAAGGAATAGGTGAAAATTACTTATCTATATTTAAAACAGATTTCTTATATACTGCAATAACATTTATTATAAATTTCATATTCTTATTTTTATCATTTTACTTTACAAACAAAACTTTAAAAAAAGGATTAAAAGTATTTTTTGATGATGAAAAAAAGGAAATGCCTAAATTTCCTAATAAATCAGTTTCATTTGTAATTGCGTTAATTGGAAGTATTTTAAGTTCAAGAATGCTTTTAAATAACATTTTATTATGTTTTAGTGGTTCAAAATTTGGTATAACAGACCCAGTATTTAACTTAGACATTAGTTTCTTTGTGTTTATTAAACCATTAATTCAATTTGTACTTGTATATCTTTTAGTAGTAGTAATAGCAACACTTATTTATGCTATTGCTTACGCATTAATAATATTAAATATAAGTTTTGATGGTGTATCTAGAGAATCAATTACAAAATGTGACTTAATTGGTAAAGTTGGTTCAAGAGTAAAGATTATAGCATTTTTATTAGGATTAATTATAATAACATTTATGGTGCTTAATATAGGCAATGAAAAGTTTATAGATATAGGCTTGCAAGATGGTACAGAATATTCTTTATTTGGTGCAGGAAATGCAGATACAACAATAAAAATAGCAGGATATATAATATTTGCTATTTTAGCAGTTTTCTCAATATTAAAAGCATATAAAGGCTTAAAAGAAAGAAGTTTAAGGAGAGTTTTAGGTTATGTAATGGTTGTGCCTGTTTATTTGATTATACTAGCAGTAGTTCTAGCATTATATCAAGTTATATTTATAGGTTCAAATGACCTTGACAAAAACGAATGGTTTATACGAGAAAATATTGAAAAAACAAAGCAAGCATATAGCATTACAGCGGATAATGTTACAGAAAAGAGTATTAGTTACAGTGGAACAATCACACAAGATGAGATAAATGAAAATAGTGATTTATTAGAAAATATTGCTATTGTAACAAAGGATAAAGTTCTTCAAGAAGTTTCATCAACTCAAACTGTAAAAGATTATTATACATTTAGAGATACACAAATTGCATCTTATAATATAGAAGGAAAAGAAAGATTAGTTTATTTAACTCCAAGAGAAATATCAAATAAAAATGCGACATATTCTAATAAGACTTATCAATATACTCACGGATATGGTGCGGTTGTAACTATGGCAGGATCCACAGATGATTATGGAAATTTAATTAATATTCAAAAAGATTTCGAACAAACAGAAAATGAAGCAATAAATATAAAAGAACCAAGAATTTATTTTGGTCGTGAAACTGATGATGCAATAGTTATAAATAGTAAAAAAGCGGAATTAGACTATCCATCAACAGTTGGAACTGGAGATGTTTACTATACATATAAAGGAGACGCTGGACTTTCTTTAAATTTCTTTGATAGATTAATATTAGGTATTAAAGAAGGAAATATGGATTTGGCTTTTTCAGGAAGTATTACAGAAGATAGCAAAATTATCACAAATAGAAATATCTTGGACAGAGTAAAAACTGTAATTCCTTATTTGATGTATGATGAAAATCCTTATTTAGTTGTAGATGATGAAGGAAATCTAGTTTGGGTAATTGATACATATACAGTTTCAAATGAATATCCTTTTGCTCAAAAAACAGACATAAGTGCAGACAAACAAATTAATTACATCAGAAATTCAGCAAAAGTGCTAATTGATGCTTATGACGGAACTATGAAATTTTATATAACAGATAGAACAGACCCAATAATTATGGCTTATAATAAAATTTATCCAAATGTATTTTTAAGTAGTGAAGAAATTCCAAGCGATATAAGTAAGCATTTTGTTTACCCTCAATATTTGTATAATATTCAATCAAAAATAATTGAAAAATATCACAATGCACAACCTGAAACAATGTATAGAGCAAACAATTTTTGGGAGGTAGCAAGCACTCAAAACAATGGTAAAGCAGAGAAAATGAATTCATACTATACTATGGTAAAAGAAGATGAAAAGCAAAATGTAGGATTAATAATTCCTTATGCTGGATATGGAAAACAAAACCTTATTTCTTATATGGTAGGAACAACTGAAAATGGAAAAAATAAATTAAAAATATATGAATTCCCTGAAGATGTAAATGTGCTAACACCTTCACAACTAGAAATGCAGATAAATCAAGATGAAACAATTGCATCAGATATAGCAAGTTTAAATGTTAGTGGAACAACGATTAGCAAAAATGTAATTGTTATTCCAGTAGAAAATACACTTCTTTATGTTGAAACATATTATCAACAATACATTAATGAATCAACACAAAAGCCAACACTTAAAAGGGTTGTAGTGGCATCAGGAAATAAAGTTGCAATTGGAAATACATTAGCAGAGGCAATAGATAATCTAGGTTCAAAAGCAGTTGATATAGAGATTGAAAACAATGAAAACATAGATGATTTAATAAATTCTATAATAAAAGCAAATCAAAATGTAAAAAATTCTAGCAAAAATAATGATTGGAATTTATTTGGCTCAGATATGCAAGAACTTACAGGATTAATCGATGAACTTGAAAAAGCGTATGAACAAAGAAAGCAAGAAGAAAATGAAATCAGCAATGATATTGAAAGTAATGATATAGACAGTAATAAGATAGCAGAAGATACAATAATATAAAGAAAGGAGAAAATAGTTTATTTTAATAAACTATGAAGTAGGAAATGAATACACCTAACAAATTAACTATATTTAGAATTTTATTAGTGCCTCTTATGGTTATTATATTTCTAGTAGGTACGAATATACCAGGAAAAATCTTAGGAGTTCCTATGTATGCAATTATATTAGATATAATATTTATTATAGGTTCAATTACAGATAAAATGGATGGTTATTTAGCTAGAAAAAATAATCAAGTCACAACTTT
This sequence comes from uncultured Clostridia bacterium, assembly GCA_947631315.1. GTDB lineage: Bacteria > Bacillota > Clostridia > TANB77 > CAG-508 > CAG-793. The sequence continues at coordinate 4,789 of CANRLA010000007.1, forward strand.
TGGTAAATTTTTAGATCCTATTGCAGATAAAATTTTAGTAATATCTGCAATGATTATATTAGTTGAAATGAGAATTATAGGAGCATGGATTCCAATTATAATTATAACTAGAGAATTTGCTGTATCAGGTTATAGATTAATTGCAATAGAAAAAAAAGGAAATGTAATAGCAGCTAATAAATGGGGCAAAATAAAAACAGTAACTCAAATGGTTGCAATCACTATAGCATTTTTAAATAAAGATGGTTTTGGAAATTTTATATTTAGAGTAGGAAGCATTGCTGAAACATATAATAATTCCGCTAGTACATATATGACAATGCCACAATTTATACTAAATATTGCGATGACAATATTTATGGTTATATGTGTTATAGCAACAATTTTCTCAGGTTATGAATATTTAAAAGGTGGAAAAGATTTACTTAAAGATTAAAGTGGAGGAACTATGAATTTCGAAGATACACAAATAGGATTAGATCAATTTACAAAAAAAGATGTAAAGATAGAGATTGAAGAATTAAGAAAAAAGATTGAATATTATTCTAAATTATATTATGACGAAGACAATTCTCCAATTACTGATTATGAATATGATATGATGATGAATAAATTGAAAGCTTTGGAAAAAGAAAATCCAGAGTTTATTACAAAAGATTCACCAACTCAAAAAGTAGGAGGAAAAGCAAGAGATGACTTTGAAAAAGTCACTCATGAAGTACCTTTACTTAGTCTTCAAGATGTTTTTTCTTATGAAGAATTATATGAATTCGATAAAAGGATAAAACAAACAGGAGATACATTCTATTGTGTAGAAACAAAAATAGATGGTTTATCATGTGCTTTAAAATATGAAAATGGTATTTTAGTTCAAGGAGCAACTCGTGGAGATGGAATGGTTGGAGAAGATGTAACAGAAAATGTTAAAACTATAAAATCAATTCCTCAAAAATTAAAAGAACCATTAAATATTACAGTTCGTGGAGAAGTTTTTATATCAAAAGAAGATTTTGATAAATTAAATGAAGAAAGAGAAGTATTAGGACAACCACTATTTGCAAATGCTAGAAATGCAGCAGCAGGTTCTCTTAGACAATTAGATCCTAAAATAACGGCACAAAGGTCACTAGATATATATATTTTCAATGTACAAAAAACAGAAAATAAAAATTGGAATTCTCATATAGAAGAACTAAACTATCTAGCCAATTTAGGATTTAATGTAGTACCATTTAGAAAACTATGCAAAAATATTGATGAAGCAGTAAATGCAGTTACAGAGATTGGAGAAAATAGAGAAGAACTAGGCTTTGGCATTGATGGTGCAGTAATAAAAGTTGATGACTTAAAATTAAGAGAAAAATTAGGAACAACATTTAAAGTACCAAGATGGGCAGTGGCTTATAAATATCCACCTGAAAGAAAAGAAACAATTGTAAAAGATATAATCTGCCAAGTTGGGAGAACTGGAGCAATTACTCCTATGGCGATATTAGAGCCAGTTAAAGTAGCAGGTTCAACTATTTCAAAAACAACACTTCATAATGAAGATTTTATAAAAGGTAAAGACTTAATGATTGGAGACCATGTAATAATTCAAAAACAAGGAGATGTTATTCCTGAAGTAGTAGATGTTTTAAAAGAAAAAAGAACAGGACAAGAAATTAAATTTGAAATGCCTAAAGTATGCCCAGTATGTGGTGCAGATGCAGTAAGAGAAGAAGGAGAATCAGCAATAAGATGTACAGGAATAGAGTGCCCTGCAAAAGCATTAAGAAATATAGTTCATTTTGCATCAGATAGTGGAATGGATATTGAAGGTCTAGGATATAAGATAGTAGAGCAACTTATAGAAAAAAATCTAATTAGCAATATAGCGGATATATATGATTTAAAATTAGAAGATATAGCATCACTTAAAAAGAATGGAAAAAAGTTTGCACAAAATTTAATAAATGCAATAAATGATAGTAAAAATAGAGATTTATCAAACTTAATATCAGCATTTGGAATTAGACATGTTGGAAATAAACTAGCAAAAACTCTAAGTAGAAAATATGAAACATTAGATAATTTAATGAATGCAGATATTGAAAAATTAACCTCTGAAAATGATATTGGAGAAGTAATTGCTGATAGCATATATACATTTTTTAGAGAAGAACAAACAATAGATTTAATTAATAGACTAAAAGATGCGGGAGTAAATACTAAATCACTAAAAGAAAAAAGCACAGATAATAGATTTGAAAATATGACATTTGTACTAACAGGTGCACTATCAAAATACTCTAGGGAACAAGCAAGCGAAATAATTGAAAACTTTGGAGGAAAAACATCAAGCAGTGTATCTAAAAAAACAACATATGTATTAGCAGGAGAAGATGCAGGAAGTAAACTTATCAAAGCACAAAATCTAGGTGTAACAATAATATCAGAACAAGAGTTTGAGGATATGATAAAATAAAATTATTTATAAGGAACAATATGAAAGAAAAAGATGATTGGAAAGAACTAGAGGAGTGGGAACAAAATAGAAGAGCAAATGAAAAAGAAAAATACGGTATTAATATACAAGATATAAAACCACATAAAATAAAATGGATTGATAAAATAGTTAAATTTATGAAAACAGTAGGAATTACTTATGTAGTTTTTGCGTCAATTGTTTTTCTCATAGCATTTTTAGCTGTAGGAATATATTTGTATGCAAAATATATGAGTATAAAATCACAACTATATTGAAATTAAATATTAGTAGGAGTAAGAAATGATTGAAAATTATACATTAGAAAAAATGAATAAAGATTTAGATAATGGCTATAAGATTTTATTTGATTATGTAAGGAATAGATTTGCATTATATAAAGTAGATGAAAATTGCTATATGCAAGAATTAGTAGAGCAAAAAACTAGAAATCCTGCTCAAGAAAAATCGATGATAACTTATAAGGCAGTAAAGCAAATGTTTCCTTATATGGAGAATATTGAATATAAAGTTAAGTTATAAAGAGGTTGTTATAAATGGACGAAGAAAAAGAAGAAAATGAAGTAGAATATAAAATAGAAGAAGCAGAAGAGAACTTTAATAACAAAGATTTTATGTTAGATGCAATTAAACATAAAGCAACCTGGGTATTAGCCTATGCAAGTGAAAAACTTTTAGCAGATAGAGATTTAATTTTAGAAGCAGTAAAAAGTGATGGTCAAGTTTTATACTATGCTTCTAAAGAATTAAGAGATGATAAAGAAATTGTTTTAGAAGCGGTAAAAAATAAATGGCTAATAATAAAATATGCAAGTAAAAGATTAAGAGGAGATAAAGATATAGCATTAGAAGTTATTAATCAAAATAAAGATGCAAGAATTTATTTAACAGAAGAAATTTTGAAAGATAAAGATATTGATTTAATATTGAATCCACCACAAGAAGAAACACAAGGTTAAATTGATAATACAAACATAAGTCTAAAAATCATAGCATGTCTACAAAATATTTTAATTACTAGACTTTTTATTATTAAAGGGGTATAATATTATTTAGATTAAAAAAGGAGAAAAATATGCAATACTTATATTTTTTACAACAAGCAATAATTTGGATAATAACTATATATTGGGTATATCAATTAATAATAAGCTTAAGTTCATTTATTAAAATTAAAGATAAACCAAAAGTAATAGACAAAAATCATAAATTTCTTGCAATAATACCTGCACATAATGAAGAAAATGTAATTGAAAACCTAATTGACAGTCTTAACAATCAGAACTATCCAAAAGAATTATATGATATTTATGTAATAGCAGATAATTGCTCAGACAATACTGAAGAAATAGCTAAAAAATTAGGTGCAAAAGTTTTTAAAAGAAATGAAAGTGACCCTAGTAAACAAACTAAAGGATATGCTCTTAAAGTATTTTTAAATAAATTAATTACTAAACCCAAATTGGAATATGATGCTTTTTGCGTATTTGATGCAGATAATATAGTTGACAAAAACTTTCTTTCGGCAATGAACAAGCATTTATGCCAAGGAGAAGATGTTGTTCAAGGATATAGAGATATTAAAAATCCAACTGATAGTTGGATTTCTGCTGGTTATGCAATATTTTATTGGACAATGAATAGATTTTATCATTTAGCAAGATATAATGCAGGACTTTCACCACTTATAAATGGTACGGGTTTTATGGTAAAATTTGATTGTATTAAAAAAACAGGTTGGGATACAATTACTCTTACTGAAGATATTGAATTTTCACTAAAAAGAATAATTCAAGGGAAAAAATTAGGTTGGGCAACAGATGCCATTGTATATGATGAACAACCAGTTAAATTTAAGCCATCGTGGTCTCAAAGAACTAGATGGACAATAGGTCATATGCAATGTTTAGACGAATATACAGGTGATTTAGCAAAAGCAACAGTTAGAAATAAAACATTGATGAATTTTGATGGGCTTTTATATATAGTAGGTACTGCGCCAATGTTTGTTATTACAATTTTACTTCTACTATCAAACGCAGTTGTATATTTAAGCAAGCAAATGTCTACAACTGATTTTATAATTAACATCTTAAAATATATAATTCCAACATTCTTCGTTCCAATATTTACTGGAATTATGATTATGATAATGGATAAAAAGCCAATAAAGAAAATGTGGAAGGGATTATTAATGTATCCTGTATTTTTGGGTTCTTGGCTAGTTATCAATTTTAAATGTTTATTTAAGAGAGATGTAACTTGGGAAAAAATTGAACATGGTAGAGATGTAAAAATAAATGATGTAAATTCAAATGAAAAAGAAGAAAAAGAAAAGAAAAAAAGTAAAACAAAGAAATTGGCTAAAAAATAATTTTATAGGGCTTATAATTAAAGGTAATGTAGGTAAAACAAGAAGTTTTAATAGGTTTATGGGTAACCTTTTAAAAACCTAAATATATGATACAAGGATAATAAAATGTTTAAAGACATTGATGTATTTGCATTTGTTGGACCATCAGGAACTGGTAAAAGTTATAGAGCACAGATGGTAGCAAGCAAGTTTAATATTCAATATATAATTGATGATGGAATATTAGTAAAGGATAATGAAATAGTAGCAGGTAATTCTGCAAAAAAAGCATCAACTAAAATAGAGACAGTAAAAAAGGCTTTATTTATAAATGAAAAACAAAAAAAAGAAATGATAAGAGCAATTAGAAGAAATAATCCAAAATCAATACTAATATTAGGAACATCAGATAATATGGTAAAAGAAATAGCTGAAAATCTTGAGTTGCCAGAAATTCAAAAGATAATATATATTACAGATGTTGCAACAGAAGAAGAAATAGACAGCGCTAGGAGAATGAGGATAACGGAAGGAAAACATGTAATACCTGTTCCAACATTTGAAATAAAAAAAGATTTTTCCGGTTTTTTATTAGATCCACTTCAAATATTTAAAACAAATGGATTTGGAAATAAGCCTTATATATCTGAAAAATCAATTATTAGACCAACATTTAATTACATAGGAAATTTTACGATTTCTGATACAGTATTTAGGCAAATAATCGAATATCTAGCAAAAAAGAATGATGCAATTAATGAAATATTGAAAGTAAGAGTTAACAATTCAGAAGAAGGACCTACTATATATATAGAGGCAGAAGTAAATTATGGAATCAATATTTTATCAGTGCTTGGAGAATTTAAAGAAAAATGTATTAAAGAAATTGAAAGATTAACATCAATGAATGTAAAATCTATGAGAATCATTGCAAAAAAAATTAATTTACCAAAAATATTTAAGTAATCATGAAATCAATAAAAATATTTAATAGTAACTATATTTAATTAATAAAATAGGAGGAATAAAAAATGCCTTTTGTAGTTGCAATAGATGGACCATCAGGAACAGGAAAAGGAACAGTAACAAGTTATTTAGCCAAAAAACTAAATTTATTATATATAGATACAGGTGCAACTTATAGATGTGTTACATTAAAATTATTAAAGGAAAAAGTTAATTTAGAAGATACAGAAAAAATAAAAGAAATTTTAAAAAATATAAATATTGAATTAACAAAAGATAAAGTATTTTTAGACGGGGAAGATGTTAGCTTAGAAATTAGGAAAGACCCTGTAAATAGTAATGTATCACAAGTTTCTCATATTTTAGAAGTAAGACAATCTATGGTTGAACTTCAAAGAAAAATGTCTGATGGAAAGAATGTAATATTAGAAGGAAGAGATATTGGAACTAATGTATTTCCAAATGCAGATGTAAAAATTTATCTTGATGCATCAGTTGATGAAAGAGTTAAAAGAAGACAAAAACAAAATATAGAAAAAGGTATTGAAAGTACGGAAGAAGAAGTTAGAAAAAATATAGAATTTAGAGATAACAATGATAAAAATGCCGAAATTGCTCCTTTAAGGCAGGCAGAAGATGCAATTTATGTTGATACTTCTAGCCTTTCAATAAAGCAAGTAGAGAAAAAATTATATAAAATTATAAAAAGCAAAAAAAGAGATGCAAAATGGATTGAAAGAGGATACATACAAACTAAAGAAACAATTCATAAAAAGATTATAAGAAATATAATAAAATATTTTTTAGCATCGCTTTATCATATATTTTATAGAATAAAGAAAACAGGATTAGAAAATTTAGAAAGTGATGAAGGTTTCATAATTTGTGCAAATCATATAAACTATTTGGATGCAGCAGCAATCGTACTTTTAAATAAGAAAAAAATTAGATTTGTTGCAAAATCGGACTTATATAGATTTCCAATTATATCGTTTTTAGGCCATACTTTTGATGTCATACCTATAAAAAGAGGAAAAAATGATTTAACATCAATAAAAATGTGCTTAAAAGCATTAAAAAATAATGAAATACTTGGAATATTTCCTGAAGGAACAAGAAAAGGACTTGAAAAAAATGTAAAAATTAAAAATGGAGCTGCATTTATAGCAGACAAAGCAAAAGTAAAGATTGTTCCTGTTGGAATAGGAGGATCATTTAAGCCTTTTTCAAAAGTTTATATAAATTATGGAAAACCAATTGATATAAAGAGTTTTGAAAGTGATGACCCTAACTGGATTGATGAGGCAAGTAATTATGTTATGGAACAGATAATTATGTTGACAAATAAGAAAGATTAATATATAATTAATTGGCTTGTAAAATAATATATTTAATAATATAAATTAATGTTTAGTAAAGGAATGATAAATTAATGGACGAAGAAAATCTTTCTTTTGAAGAATTGTTAAATGATTCTTTTGAAAAGAATACGAAATTAGAAAAAATTAGTACAGGAACTGTTATTGAAGTAAATGATGAAGGTGAAGTTTTTGTTGACTTAAATTATAAAGCAGATGGATTAATTCCTAAAGGAGAATATTCTTTCGATGAAAATGCTAATCCAAAAGAAGAATTAAAACCGGGTGATAAAATTGAAGTTGAAGTTATAAAATTAAATGATGGTCAAGGCAATGTTCTTTTATCTTGCAAAAAATTAAAACAAAGTATCTTAAGAGAAAAATTTGAAGAAAGAGTTAATAACAACGAAATTTTTGAAGAAAAAGTTGAGAGTGTAAATGATAAAGGACTTATTGTTAATGTAACAGGTATTAAAGTATTTATTCCTAGTTCTCTTTCTTGTGGATCTAAGGAAAAAGCAAGATTTAAAATAATCGAATACAATCCAAAAGAACATAAAATAATAGGTTCTTGTAAAGTTGTTATAAATGAAGAAAAAAAGAAAATAGAAAAAGAATTTTGGGATAATGTAAAAGTAGGAAATGAATATGAAGGAATTGTATCTAGTATTAGTACTTATGGAGCTTTCATTGATATCAATGGTGTTCAAGGACTTTTACATGTTTCAGAAATTTCATGGGATAAGGAAGCTAATGTACAAGATTTTTTAAAACAAGGACAAAAAATTAAAGTAAAAATCAAAGAATTAGATACAGAAAATAAGAGAATGAAATTAAGCTATGACGGTAAGGGAGAAGACCCTTGGAATAGTTTAAATTTAAATGTTGGAGATATTATAAGAGTAAAAGTTAAGAAATTTATGCCTTTTGGTGTTTTTGTAGAAATAAAAAAAGGAATAGATGGATTAGTACATATTTCTCAAATATCAGAACAAAAAATATCTAAACCTGAAGAAAAACTTCAAATTGGTGAAGAGGTAAATGCAAAAGTAATAGATATTAATTCAGAAAATAAAAAAATAGAATTATCAATAAGAGAGCTTGAAGGAACTTCTAGCGAATACAGTAGTTTAGAAAAATAGATATTATTTTAGAAATATTTAACACATAATAAATTTTAATTAATAAATTAGCATAAATAATTATATTTAATTAAAAAATTAGTATCAATAAAAATGTAATAATAGACAAAGGGGATAAAATAATGATAAACGATAAAATTAGAAATATAGCAATAATTGCACACGTTGACCATGGTAAAACAACATTAGTTGATGCACTTTTACATCAAAGCCATGTATTTAGAGATAATGAACAAGTAGAAGAAAGAGTAATGGATTCAAATGCCTTAGAAAAAGAAAGAGGAATCACTATTCTTTCAAAAAATACATCAGTAATGTATAAAGATATAAAAATAAATATAGTTGATACTCCAGGTCATGCTGACTTTGAGGGTGAAGTTGAAAGAGTACTTAAAACTGTTGATGGAGTTCTTTTATTAGTTGATGCTTTTGATGGACCAATGCCACAAACAAGAGAAGTTTTAAAGAAATCATTAGAGTTAAATTTACAACCAATAGTTGTAATTAATAAAATAGATAGACCAGGTGCACAACCACTTAAGGTTGTTGACCAAGTTTTAGAACTATTTATTGATTTAGGTGCTAATGACGAACAATTAGACTTCCCAGTAATATTTGCATCTGCAAAAAATGGAATTGCTAAAATGAATTTAGCAGATGAATCTGATAATGTTGAATGTATTTTTGATACAATAATAGAAAAAATTGATCCACCAAAATGTGAAATAGATGGCTCACTTCAATTATTAGTTTCAAATATTGGATATGATGATTATTTAGGAAGATTAGCAGCAGGAAGAGTTGAAAGAGGAACAATTAAAGTTGGACAATCTGTAAGTATATGCAAAGAAAATGGAAGTGTTGCTCAAGGAAAAATTGCAAAACTATTTACATATGAAGGGTTAAAAAGAGTTGAAGCAGAAGAAGTAAAAGCTGGAGACATTGTATCAATTTCAGGAATAGCGGATATTAATATTGGTGAAACAATATGTGATATTGATAACCCTGAAAAAATAGAATTTGTAAATATAGACGAGCCAACAGTTTCAATGACATTTAGTGTAAATGATGGACCACTTGCTGGAAAAGAAGGAAAATTTGTTACATCAAGACATATTAGAGATAGATTATTTAAAGAACTTGAAAGAAATGTATCTTTAAGAGTCAAAGAAACTGATAAAGCAGATAGTTTTGAAGTTTGTGGTCGTGGAGAATTACACTTGTCTGTTCTTATAGAAACTATGAGGAGAGAAGGATTTGAACTTTTAGTATCTCGTCCTAAAGTTATTATTAAAGATATTGACGGAGTAAAGAGTGAACCAATAGAAACACTTAGCGTAATTGTTCCAGATGACTCAGTAGGAACTGTAATTGAAAAACTTGGAAGAAGAAAAGCAGAAATGAAAAATATGGAGCCAGCAGAAGCAGGTCACACAAAAATAGAATTTGAAATTCCTGCAAGAGGACTTATTGGATATAGAACGGAATTCTTAACAGACACTAAGGGTGAGGGAAGAATGGCTAGCGTATTCAAAGAGTATGCTCCTTATAAAGGCGAAATACAATCAAGAACAAAAGGTGTTATAGTTGCTTTTGAAGCAGGAACATCAATTACTTATGGATTATATAATGCACAACTTAGAGGAGAACTTTTAATAGGACCAGGAACTCAAGTATATGAGGGAATGATAGTTGGAATAAATCCAAGAGACGAAGATATATCTGTAAATGTATGTAAAGAAAAACACTTAACAAATACTAGAGCATCAGGTTCTGATGAAGCACTTCGTTTAGTACCACCACTAAAAATGTCATTAGAACAATCAATAGAATTTATTGAAGAAGATGAACTAGTTGAAGTAACACCTTTAAATATTAGATTAAGAAAGAAAATATTAGACTCAAAAACAAGAGAAAGAGAAGCAAGAAGAGAGAATAAATCAGAGAACTAATTAATAGATAGAAAAATTGCTATATAGTGATTTTTCTATTTTAATTGGAATCTATTAAAAAAATAGATAATTGTAAAAGAGGATTTTAAGTATGAGTAGTATAGATTTAGAAAACATAAAGGAAAAAGCATTAAATGACCATGTTCCAATAATAATGGATAATACATTAGAAAAGATACAAGATTATATGAAAAATAAAAAAATAAATAAAATATTAGAGATAGGAACGGCAGTTGGATATTCAGCAATATGCTTTACTGAATTTTTAGAAAAAGGTGGAAGAATAGATACAATAGAACGAAATGAAGAAATGATAAAACAAGCAAAGGAAAATATAAAAATAGTATCAGATGAATATAAAATTAATATATATGAAGGTGATGCAGTAGATATACTTCCAACTCTTGATGATAAATATGATATGATATTTATTGATGCAGCAAAAACTAAATATCCATTTTTTTTAGAACAAGCACTAAGATTACTAAATAATGATGGTGTAATATTTGCAGATAATATCTTATATAAAGGATATGTACTAAGTGACTATAATAAACATAAGCAAAGAACAGCAGTAAATCATTTAAGAGAATATATAAAATTAGTTACAGAAGATCCAAATCTTGAAACAGAAATATTAGATATAGGAGATGGATTAGCAATTACAAAGAAAAAATTCCAGTGAAAATTCACTGGAATTTTTGTGCATAAAAATCATTTACAAAATTGCATTAATGTCAGCCCCTGCATCAAGTAAAATTTTTACAATTTCACCATGTTTGTTTTCTGCTGCAAAGCGAATAGCATAATTGCCATTAGCCGTAACATCAGCTCCAGCATCGATTAAAAGCTTAACAACTTCTATATGACCGTTTTGAGCTGCAAGGCGAATAGGATAGTTATCAATAGCAGTAATATCAGCTCCAGCTTTAATTAGGAGTTTGACAGTTTCAATATATCCGTTTTGAGCTGCTCTACAAATTGCATAATTATTATCAATCGTAACATCAGTTCCAGCACCAATTAGCAACTTAACAATATCAGTATACCCTTTTATAGCAGCATAGCGAAGAGCATAGTTGTCATTAACCGTCACATCAACTCCATTGTCAATTAAGAGTTTTACAACATCAGTATGCCCATTTATAGCAGCAGTGCGAATAGCCTTCGTAGTATCAGCTCCATTGTCAATTAAGAGTTTTACAACATCAGTATATCCATTTTTAGCAGCATAGAAAATTGCTAAGTTGTTATTAGCTTTTACATCAGCTCCTATTAATATAGCAAATTCAACTAAACCAGCATTGTCTAAATTTTGTTTTAGAAGTTCATTCCGCCTTTCTTGTGGTAATTGCCTACATTTTTCAATTAAGTTTTCAATGTTCATTTCCATACAAATTTCCTCCTATTTTAATTAAAATATTTTAAAGCCTAACATAGTGTTAGAATTTATAAGGATACAAACAAAGGTAAATATACCTTAGAACATTATTATATAATACTATTATGTAAATGTCAATGCTGCGAATAGTTAAGATAACAATGGATAATTAATTTATAATATAAAAATCTTCTATAAAAAATGAAACTTAAATATAACTTATATTGACTTTTTGTAGTAGTATGATAAAATCTATAATGTATTATTTTAATACAAAATATGTAGGAAGGAAGCTAAATATGAAAAAAATTAACATAATAGTAATTTCAATATTTATTATACTTTTTTCTATATCAACATATCATATTTCTTATGGTGCAAATGAAACATATTTAACTAATGAAACTACAGACAATCTTAAAAGTGAAAAAGAGAATAATTATCTGCAATCCCTTTTGGTCGAAGACTATGAGTTATATCCTGAGTTTAATAAAAATATTTTAACATATTATATAGTATTGTCACCTGATGCAAAATCTGTAAATGTAACAGCTAATGCTGAAAGTGAGAAGGCTAAAACAAAAATTACTGGAAATACTAATTTAAATAAAACAGAAAATACAATAAAAATAATGGTTACAGCTGAGAATAAAACTACTAGAACATACAATATAATTGCGACTAAACAAGAAGATAATGGACTTAGTCTTACATCTTTATCTATTGAAGGAAATGATTTATCAAACGAACTGGATGGTTTTAACCATTATTGTACTTTTAACTATAAAACTAACAAAGATACTGTAGATTTAGAGGTTAAAGCAATTGCTAATCAAGATGATGCAACTATTGAAATAGTAGGAGATAGGGGCTTAAAAACAGGAGAAAATCTAATTACTATTATTCTAAAAAATGAAAAAAATACATCAGTCTATGAAGTTTTAGTTAACATTAATGCTGATGATACAAAAGCTGTACAAGCGACTGAAGTTAAAAACGATGATTTTTGGAACAATTTCAAAGAGAGTGTAACTAACTTTTTTCAAGATGTATATAAAGTAATTGCTCTTTTATGTGTAATTGCATTTATATTAATAATTTTAATTATTAGTGCAATAATAAAACTAGTTAAAAGTAAAAAAGCAGATAAGAATAGGGAAAGACTTAGAAAAAGAGTAAAATAAATTTGATGTAAAACAGAAGAATAATTTAGGAGGTTACAAATGTTAAAAAGAGTTGCAATTTTAGCAAACGGTGGAGATGTTGCTGGATTAAATCCAGTTATAAGAGCGATAAAAAGGACAGCAGAAGAAAATAAGATAGAGTGTTATGGTTTTATTGATGGTTATAAAGGTTTAGTTGAAAACAAATTTATCAGACTAGACCATCAACCAATAGCAAATGGGATACTTCCAAAAGGTGGCTCAATAATAGGTTCTTCAACTAATACAATAGTATTTAACTATAAAATTACTAATCCTGATGGAACTGTTGAATACAAAGATTTATCTGATTTATGTGTGCAAAATATGATGAATGACCGATTTGACTGCTTATTTACATTAGGAGGAGATAGCACTCAAAAGTCAGCAAGAGATTTATTCATAAAAGGTATAAATGTAATCGGTGTCCCAAAGACAATAGATAACGATGTTATGTGTACAGAAATTACATTTGGAAATAATACAGCTGTTTCAGTTGCAGCGGAAGCTCTTGACAGGCTTCACACTACTGCTGAAACACATCACAGAATAATGTGCTTAGAGGTTATGGGTAGATATGCAGGATGGATAGCTTTAGAATCAGCAATAGCTGGAGGTGCTGATGTCGCTCTAATTCCAGAGATTCCTTATGATATAGATAAAGTGGTTGAAAGTATAAAAAGAAGAATTGCAAGAGGAAAACAATTTAGCGTAGTTGTTGTTTCAGAAGGCGCTATGGAAAAAAATAAAAAGGCCTCAACCTATAATTCTGATGTTGATAGTAAAACAGGTATATCAGTGAAATTTGCAGGTGCGGGAGATAAAGTTGCAAAACAACTTCAAGAATTAATAGGATTAGAGGCAAGATGCACAACACTTGGATACATGCAAAGAGGAGGAACACCTACTGCTTATGATAGGGTTCTTTCTACAAAATATGGAGCTAAAGCCATGGAATTTGCTATGGAAGGAAAATTCGGAATATTAACCGTTATCAAAAATGGAAAATTAGACTATGTACCACTTGAAGAAGTTGTAGGAAATAATAAAGAATTAGGTGCAATAGAAGGAGGAACAAAAGAAAGTAGTATTCGTTATGTTACAATGGATCATGAACTTGTAAAAACTGCAAGAGATATAGGTATCTGTTTAGGAGATTAAAAGCATTTTATAAATGTATAAGTAAAATGATTAAAAAAATAGCAATATAAAAATAAGTTAAGGGGTGTCCAAAGATAGGGCACCTTGTATTTAATAAAAGCAATTTTTTATCATATTAAATATATCTAAATTTATTTACAACTACAATAAATTTGTGTATAATATGATAAGTAAAAAATGAATAAATGGAGAGTAATAATGGACTTTAAAGAAATTATTGCATCACTAATTTTTAATAGTATTAGTGATATTCAAATAGACCAAAATGAAATAAAAAGTTTTATAGAAATTCCAAAAGAAAAAGAAAATGGAGATTTTGCTTTTCCTTGTTTTAGACTTGCAAAAATTCTGAAAATGGCTCCAAATATCATTGCAGAAAATTTAAAGGAAAAAATAAATATACAAGATAGTATTATTGAAAAGGTAGAAGCAGTTAGTGGTTATTTAAATTTTTATATTGATAAATCTCATATTGTAAAAAATGCAATTGATAAATTTGATGCACAAAAAGAAGAATATGGAAAACAAAATATGGGAGAAGGCAAAACTGTTCTTGTTGAGTATTCATCTCCTAACATTGCAAAACCTTTCCACATCGGTCATTTAAAAACAACTATAATTGGAAATGCACTTTTCAATATATACAAAAATTGTAGCTATAATACAATTAGCCTAAATCATTTAGGGGACTATGGAACTCAATTTGCAAAGTTAATAGAAGGATATAAAAGATGGGGAAGTGAATATGACTTAGACATAGATCCAATAGACAAACTTTCTGAGATATATAAAAGAATAAATGAACTTTGTGAGCAAGATGAAAGTGTACTAGAAGAATGTAGAGAAACATTTAAAAAGTTAGAAAATGGTGATAAATTCTGCGTTGATTTATGGAATAGATTTAAGGAATTAAGTTTAAAAGAGTTTGAAAAAATATATAAACTTCTTAATGTTAAATTTGATTCTTATAATGGAGAATCTTTTTATTCTGATAAAATGCAAGAAGTAGTTGATATATTAGAGAAGAATGGAAAACTTACTACATCTCAAGGTGCTAAAATAGTAGATTTGACAGATAAAGGAATTAAAACACCTTGCATAATAAAAAAAGCAGATGGAACATCTATTTATGCTACAAGAGATTTAGCTGCAATTCTTTATAGAGCAAGAAACTATGATTTTGATAAATGCATATATGTTGTAGCTGAAGAACAAAATTTACATTTTAAGCAAATTTTTGAAGTTGCAAAATATTTAGATCTAGATGAAAAATATACAAGTGGCTTGATTCATGTAAGCTATGGTATGATAAGACTTCCTGAAGGAAAAATGTCAACTAGAAAAGGAAATTTTGTAAAAGTTGAAGATTTATTGAATGATGCAATTCAAAAAGTAGGAGAAATATTACAAGATAGAAATGAAGTTGAAGATAAAGATTTAGTTTCAAAACAAGTAGGAATAGGAGCAGTTATATTTGAAGACTTAAAAGAATCAAGAATTAAAAATCAAGTTTTTGACTTAAATGAAGCATTAAATTTTAATGGGGAAACAGGACCTTATGTACAATATATGACTGTTAGAACTAAAAGTGTTTTAGAAAAAGCGGGATATATTCCAAATAGAGAAGATGTAAATGAAGTATTACTTACAGATGATGAGAGTATTCAATTAATAAAATTACTTGAAAATTTTGATAAAATAATATTAACAGCACTAGAAAAAAATGAACCTTCAATTATTGCAAGATATAGTGTTGATTTGGCTAAGTCATATAGCACATTCTACAATGAAAATAAAATAATTAATGATGATAAAAGCGTGCAAGATGCTAGATTATATCTAACATACATGACTAAAATTACGCTTACAAATTCATTAAAACTTCTTGGAATTGAAGTTCCTGAGAAAATGTAAAAAATTAAAAAGAAATATAAATTTAAACAAAACACAAATCTTAAATAGAAAATAAAATAAGAATAAAAGATTAAAGCAAAAATGTGAATGAAATATAAATAATAAGAAAGGATTGTACAATGACAAAAGTAATGTTTATATCTAGTATGGGTGGACATTTAAACGAATTAACTCAAATAGATTTTGAAGATTACGATTTTAGTATTGTTACTGAGAAAACAGATACAACTAAAAATATAAAAGATAAATACAAAGATAAAGCATATTTTCTTTTGTATGGAACTAGAAAAAATCCTATAAAATACTTTTTTATACTTTTATTTAATTTTTTTAAAAGCTTATATTTATTTTTAAAGATAAGACCCAAAGTAGTAGTCACTACTGGAACCCATACAGCAGTTCCAATGTGCTATATAGCAAAAATATTTGGAGCAAAAGTTATTTGGATAGAAACTTTTGCTAACAGAACGACTAAAACTTTGGCTGGAAGGTTAGTCTATCCAATTGCTGATACTTTTGTAGTTCAATGGGAAGAAATGAAATCTCTTTACCCAAAAGCTAAATACTGGGGGTGGATTTATTGATTTTTGTAACATTGGGAACACAGGATAAAAAGTTTCCAAGATTATTGGAAGCAGTAGAAAAAGTGAAAATAGACGAAAAAATTATTGCACAAATTGGTTCAACTGATTTTGAGTCAAAGAAAATAGAATTACATAAATTCATGTCTAAAGAGGAATTTGATAATTATATGAAAGAAGCAAGAGTAATCATCTCTCATGCAGGCGTAGGAACGATTATAGAAGGATTAAAGCTAAATAAAAAAATGATTGTTGCTGCTAGAAAAAAAGAATACAAAGAACATGTAAACAATCATCAAGAGCAAATTTTAAAAACATTTTCAGATAAAGGATTTATTTTACCACTAAACGATTTTAATGATTTACAAGAACTTATTGAGATGGATTTTACTCCAAAAGAATTTAAGAGCAATATTAAGAAATTTAATAAAAATTTAAAGGAAGAAATTAAAAATTTAACTGATAAATTTTAAATTCACAAAAGTCTATAATTAATAAAAGAGCATAAGAAGAAATAATATTCTAATAAAATTTATAAAAATTATTATAATGTTTTAAGGAGAAAGATGAATCAAAAGAAACAATTAGTAAAAAATACAATTATAATAGCAATTGGAAAATTAAGTACACAGATAATATCATATATTTTACTTCCATTATATACAGCAAAACTTTCACCTTCAGAATATGGAACTTATGATTTTATTTGTACCGTATCTCTATTTTTATGTCCATTAATTACATTATTAATGGAAGAGTCAATGTTTAGGTTCTTGATTGATGCATCAGATAAAGACGAAAAAAAGAAAATAATAAGTCAAACAATAATTTATACATTTTTAGGAACGATTGTATTTATCCCGTTAGCATTATTAGTACTTAAGTTAACAACCGATTATTCAGGATTTTTAATGTTTGCATTTATTGTCTTTGTAATATCTAATATATTTATTGGACTAAGCAACGCATTAGCAAGAGGTTTAAGCAAAATAAAATTGTATTCACTTTCTAATTTTATTTTAGGTATAGGAACAATTATATTAAATATAATATTTATTGTATTTTTAAAGGCTGGAGCAGAAGGACTTTTGTGGGCTAATTCTATTGCCAATATAGTGACTGCATTAGTTATATTTTATAAATTAAAACTACCGAAATTTATTGGAAAATATGATAAGCCTCTTATGAAGGAAATGATAAGATATTCAGTGCCATTAGTCCCAAATAGTATATCTTGGAATATTATTAATATGTCTGATAGAATTATTTTAACACAAATTTTAGGTTCAGCTGCTAATGGAATTTATGCAATGGCAAGTAAATTTCCAAACATTATTTGTGTAATATATGGATATTTTTATACGGCTTGGAAAGAGTCAGCTGCAAAAATTACAAAGGAAAATAACAAAAACAAATACTATAATAGTATTTATCATGACATGAAAAGATTACTGTTTTCAGTAACGATTTGTTTAATTGCAGTTATGCCATTTGCATTTCCGATTTTAATAAATAAAACTTATGAGGAAGCATACATATATATACCATTAATTATGATTGCAACATATTATTCTAATTTATCAAGCTATTTTGGTGGAATATTTTCAGCATACAAAGATACTAAGGTTATGGGAACGACAACAATTGGAGCTGCTATCATTAATTTAGTTATTGATTTAGTATTAGTTAAGCAAATTGGGATATATGCTGCTTGTATTTCAACACTTATAGCAGATTTAATAATTTATTTTTATAGAAAAAATAAGCTAAAAAAATATATTAAGCTAAAAGAATTAAAATTTGTTGGACCATTTATTATTATGTTAATAATTTGTCTTGCATATTATACAAAATATATAGCATTTATACCTAATATAGTGTATTGGATTTTTAATGTAATATCATTGTTAATAGCAATAACATATAGTATAATAAATAATCTTAATCTAATAAAGCCAATATTAATTAAAATAAAAAGTAAGAAAGGAAAATAATTTTTATGAAATATTTTGGAACAGATGGAATTAGAAGAATTGCAAATACTGAGCTTACACCAGAGCTAGTATATAAAGTAGCTAAAGCAGGAGCCTATGTTCTTGCTAAACATTCAGGTTCAGCACCTACAATTTTAATAGGTAGAGATACAAGAATTTCAGGAACCCTTATTGAAAGTGCGATGACTGCTGGATTTTTAAGTTATGGTGCTAATGTAAAATCAATTGGAGTAATTCCAACTCCAGGTGTTGCATATTTAACAAAAAAATTAAAAGCAGACGCATCAGTTGTTATATCTGCATCACATAATACATATGAATTTAATGGAATTAAATATTTTAGTAATAAGGGAATGAAAATACCTGATTCAATAGAAGAAGAAATTGAGGAAATATTAGATTCAGGAAAAATTGAAGAATTAACAGCTCAAAGTAATAAAATAGGAGTATCAGAAATAAGAGAAGACTTACTTGATGAATATTTATATTTTTTCAGAAAAAATTTCGAAGACACTTTTGAAAAATTTAATAAAGATAATTTTTCTGTTGCAATTGACACTGCTAATGGTGCAACATCAGTAATTGCAGAAAAAGTATTTACTGTTCTTGGAATAAAGCATTATATAATAAATAATACGCCAAATGGAATTAACATAAACAATAATTGTGGCTCCACTCATTTAGATATGCTTAAAAAATTTGTTATTGCAAACAAGTGTGACTTAGGAATTGCTTATGATGGAGATGGTGATAGATGTCTAGCAATTGATGAAAAAGGTAACTTGATTAATGGGGATATAATTTTAGCAATTGTGTCAAAATATTTAAAAGAAAAAAATAAATTAAAAAATAATACAATAGTAGCAACAGTTATGAGTAATCTAGGACTTAGAAAATTTTGTAAAGATAATGATATTAATTTTAAAGAAACAAAAGTTGGAGATAGATATGTATTAGAAGAAATGCTTAATAATGATTACATAATTGGAGGAGAGCAATCAGGACATATAATATTTTTAGATTATAATCCAACAGGAGATGGAATTCTTACATCTTTAATGCTCCTAATGGTTGCTTTTGAAAAAAATAAAAAGATTTCTGAATTAGCTAATATAATAAAAATATATCCACAAGTATTAATAAATGCTAAAGTTTCAAGCGAAAAGAAAGATACATTTAATGAGAATGATGAAATAAATAAAAAAATAGAAGAATTAGAAAAAGAATTTTTAGAAAATGGCAGAGTATTGATAAGAGCATCGGGAACAGAGCCATTAGTCAGAGTAATGATAGAGGGAGAAAATCAAGAATATATTACTAAAAAAGCTCAAGAACTTGCAAATTTTATAGAAGAAAAATTAAAATAAGATTTTATGAGTAAAAATGAAAATAAATGTAATAATAATGTAATATAAAAATAACAAAAAATATATTGAAAATTATAAATTAATAATGTAATATATTTATAGATTTAACAAAGGAGGAAGTAAATATGCCTATTATTGATTTTACACAACCATTTTATTTATTAGCTGCTGTTATATTGTTTTTATTATGCTTGTATCTAGCAAGAAATAATAAATCAAATACAGTAACATGTATTATGCTTTTAAGTTTTTTAGCAATTTTAGTATGTCATACTGTTGAGCTTACATATGCATCATTAGACTATGTTAATACTTTATCAACATGTATTTTAGTTGATGAAATATTTACTCTTGTTTCATTCTTAGCATTCTTATGGACAGATAAAATTCAAGCTGACTATAAAAAAGCAAATAAATCTGGTAAAAAGAATAAAAAAGAAAAATTTGAAGACAAAACTATAGAAGATGGCTTAGATATATTATGGAAAAAGGTTTAAAATAATAAAAAAAGAGGCTGAAGAGAATATTGTCTTTAAGTCTCTTTTTTTATTGTAATCCCTATAATAGTTGATATGAAATCAAATATTTCGGAAACTATTTATTTGTAAAGTTTTTAAAATATACTTATTATTTTAAAGGAGGTTTAAAATTATGTCATTAGTTACGACAAAAGAAATGTTTAAAAAATCAATGGAAGAAAAATTTGCCATAGGTGCATTTAATATAAATAATATGGAATTTGTTCAAGCAATATTAGATGCTGCTGCAGAAGAAAAATCACCAGTGATTCTTCAAACATCATCAAGTGCTTTAAAATATGCAAGAATTCCATATTTAAAACATATGATACAAGCTGGGTTAGAGGAGCATGATGTAGGAGTTGCACTTCACTTAGATCATGGACCTGATTTTGAAACCTGTAAATTATGTATAGATAATGGATATACATCAGTAATGTTTGATGGATCTAAATATGATTTTGAAAGAAATATTGAACTTACAAAACAAGTTGTTGACTATGCTCATAGCAAAGGAGTTGTAGTAGAAGCTGAACTTGGAAAACTTGCAGGAATTGAAGATGATGTTAATGTAAGTGAAGAAGATAGTATGTATACGAATCCTGAAGAAGCACTAGAATTTGTTGAAAGAACTAACTGTGATTCTCTTGCAATAGCAATTGGAACAAGCCACGGTGCATATAAATTTAAAGGTGAAGCAAAACTTCGCTTTGATATTCTAGAAAAAGTTAAACAATTATTACCAAATACACCAATAGTTTTACATGGAGCATCAACAGTAATGCCTGAATATGTACAAATATGCAATGAATATGGAGCAAAACTAACAGGTGCTAAAGGTGTACCTGATGAAATGTTACATGAAGCAAGTAAAAGAGGAGTTTCAAAAATAAATGTTGATACAGATTTACGACTTGCAATGACAGCAGGAATTAGAAAAACTTTAGCTGAGAATCCTGAAGTTTTTGACCCAAGAAAATATTTAGGATTAGGTAGAGATTATATAAAAGAAACTGTAAAACACAAAATTGTAGATGTATTTGGTTCAAATGGAAAATCATAAAATTTTGAAAAAAATTAAAAAAATAAAATTTATTAAAAAACAATTTAAAGAAAAAATATAAAAATGCTAAAAATATTAAAAATATCTTGCGAGAAAATTTTGTTAAAATGCGAAAATTTTTCAAACAAGATATTCTTTTTAAGTGAATAATAAAATATAAAATGTTAAAAATATAAATGACGAAAATCGTCAAAAGGAGGTTTATTATGAAGAAAAAAATGTTAATAATAACCGCCATATCAATTTTTATTTTATGTTCATTATGTACATTTTCTTTTGCAACAGAAAGAAGTGGAGTAGTAGGTAATGTTGCCAGTGACGCAGCAGGTGTCGTAGAAAACGGTGGTCAAATGGTAGGAAATGCAGTCGAAAATGGTGGCCAAATGATTGGAAATGCAGTAGAAGGTGGTACAGATATGATAAAAGATGGAGCCAATATGGTAGATGACACAATGACTGGAGAAGGAAATATGATAGAAAATGGAGTAACAACTGGTTCACAAACATTAAATGATATTGGTGGAGATGCAAAAAATGCAACTGAAACAATGACAACTGATGGTTTATTAACAGGAAATAATTTATCAGGACAAGAATTTTTAGGAGTAAATTTATCTACTTGGTTATGGATTATCGTAATAATAATTATTATAGTAGTTATTGTTTTAATTTGTAAATATATGCAAAAACATGATGATAATGAAGATGATGAATAGTAAAAAGGGGATAGTAATCTTTAAAGTTGCTATCTCTTTAAATTTATATATGATAACTTAAGTTATTGTTTTTTAAGAACAAAAATGTTATAATTAAAATTATAAAAAAATTCTAATTTATAAAATCACCTAGAATTATAAAATGAAAGGTAAATAATAAATGCAAAGTAATAATATAATTGCAAAAAATCCAACTGCATATCATAATTTTGAAATTATAGATAAAATTGAGACAGGCATTGTTTTATTTGGAACAGAAATAAAATCAATTAGAGCTGGAAAAGTTAATTTGAAAGATAGTTATGCAGTAATTGAAAAAAATAGAGAAGTTTATGTATATTCAATGAATATTAGTCATTATGAGTTTGGAAATATATATAATAAAGATCCTTTAAGACCAAAAAAACTTCTTTTAAATAAAAGAGAAATAAATAAACTAGTTGGATTAATTTCTCAAAAAGGTTATTCATTAATTCCTATACAATTATATTTTAAAGGTAATTTTGTAAAATTAGAATTAGGCATAGGAAAAGGCAAAAAGCTTTATGATAAAAGAGAAGATATAAAGAAGAGAGAATCTGATAGAAATATTGAAAGATATTTAAAAGAATCAAGAAAAGAGTAAAAAAATAGATTGACAATCGAAATCTTTGATAGAGGACAAAAAAACAAAGTTCAAAAGCTCTGAACTTTGTTTTTTTATATGATTATAATCTTCCGGCTATGCCGGTAGTAACAAGGGCTTTAGCTTTGTAATAGACAAAACTCCCTTCATGAT
>CANRLA010000008.1 GCA_947631315.1 uncultured Clostridia bacterium
AATTCATTATCGAATGTTACAGAAGCAACAGCTTTTAATCTGTTTTCTGTACTTACTTTTCTTAATCTTACATCTGTGATTTCCATTTTTATGTTCTCCTTCCAAAGTTTAGTTATAGTACATTTTATATGTACTATTATTTTATTCGCTATATTTTTATTTTTTCCTTCTTATTTTTTACAAAAAAATAACATTTTGACAATTTTTTTATAAAATAATTTCTACAAATATAATCTAGCTGTTTAAAAACAACTTTAATACTTTAAAATAATAAATTCTAATTTAAAATCTTGTTTTTTTTGTTGTACTGTATTATAATATAAAGGCATAAAATATATAAAAAGGAGTTGACTTGATTGGCAAATATTCAAGAAATTAGACAGTATAAGAATATTTATATGATTGGAATTGGTGGAGCAAGTATGAGTGGAATCTCCGAAATTTTAAAAAATTGGGGTTTTAACGTTGCTGGCTCTGATACTGCTAATTCTGATGTTATTGATAAATTAATTGAAAGTGGCATTCCAGTTTCAATAGGTCACAATCCTAAAAATGTAGAAGGAGCTGACTTATTGGTTTATTCTGCTGCAATTCCTAGTTCTGACCCAGAGCTTATGAAAGCAAAGGAGTTGGGAATACCAACTGTTGAGAGGAAAGATTTTTTAGGTGCAATTACTAGAGCTTTCAGAAATACAATATGTGTATCTGGAACACATGGAAAATCTACTACTACTTCTATGGTTTCTCTTTGTTTCTTAGAAGCCAAACTTGACCCTTCTATTCAAATTGGTGCAATGCTAGAACCTATTGATGGAAACTATAGAGTTGGTAACAGTGATTATTTTATTTTAGAAGCTTGTGAATATTCAGAAAGCTTTTTAAAATTTTCTCCAAAGGCAGAAATAATTTTAAATATTGATAATGATCACCTAGATTATTATAAAAGTTTGGACAATATTAAAGAGGCTTTTATAAAATACATTAAACTTCTTCCTGATGATGGTATTTTAGTTTACAACAGTGATGATGTTAATTGTAGTCATCTTTCTCAATATACAAAGGCTAAGAGTATTACATTTGGTTTAAAAAATTCTAATGCTAATTTTATAGCTAAAAATATTGTTTTTGATAAAAATGGATATCCTTCATTTGATGTTTATCATAACAATGTATTTTATAAAACAATGAAATTATCAGTTCCTGGAAAACATAATGTTTACAATGCTCTTGCTTGTATTGCATTATGTGATGAATTTGGATTAGATAAGAATGATATAAAAAATGCCTTACTAAAATACTCTGGAGCTGAAAGAAGATTTCAATATCTTGGCAAAGTTAATGGTGCAAGGGTATATGACGATTATGGTCATCATCCAACCGAGATTACAGCAGTTGCTGATGCTATGAAACAAAAAGAATATAATCATTCTTGGGTTATCTTTCAACCACATACATATAGCAGAACTAAAAATCATTTAGATGATTTTGCTAAATGTCTATTAAATTTTGATAATATTATTGTTACTGATATTTATGCTGCGAGAGAGCAAAATACTTTTGATGTTAGTTCAAAAGATATTGTTGATAAAATTGATTCGATGGGTCGAAAAGCTTATTACATAGAAGACTTTGATGATATTATTGAATTTTTAAAGAGAAATGTGAAACCTAATGATATAGTAATTACTCAAGGTGCTGGTACTATTACAAAACTTGGTCACGATTTAGTAAAATAAATTATTTTTTATCGTAAAGTTTACACTTTATAATTTTAATTTGATAGAAAAAAATCCACAATTTGCTAACTTTTTGTGGATTTTCTATTTTGTTTTAATTATATCTAAATTATTTTATAATAAATGCTTTTTTCAAAATATCTTTTTATTTATAAAGTTATCAACTATAATCTGTTTCTGATAATGTTGGATATTCAAAAATTTGTCCTTCTCCTGATACATCTCCATCTTCTTTATGATTACCAAAAAAAGTTGTGCTTCCTTTTAGAAAATATTGATATCTATTAACTCCAGCTGAACTTCCTCCTATTATAATTGGATCATCCCATGTAGTATCTATAGCATACCATTTCCCATTATCCATTTTAACATAGTTCCACGCATGAGCTTCCTGACTTCCATTTGAGTCAACTCCATCGCCATAGACAATAACACAAGGTATGTCTAAAACATCCATTATTGCTTTAAAAGATTCTGCATATCCTTCACAAACACATTTATTTTCTATTAATGCACCATACATATTCGAACTATTTATTCCAAGATTTTGATCATATGTTATTTCATTAACTATCTCATCATGAACAAATTTTACCTTATCATATGTTGTGCCACTTGCTCTATTTGCAATATTATTTATTCTATCTTCTACTTTACTTATTGCATCATTAACTTGTTGTTCTGTTTGCATAGAATCTATTAAATAATTGCTTTCTCCTGACTTAGGTTCTATATAATAACTATACTTTACATTTGACAAAAAAGTAGTAGTTTTTGTTGCAAAGGATATCTTTAATATATCTATCCAAAAAATTTCAGGTCTATCTAAAAATAATGCATCTAATGCTGCTTGAACGTGGTCTCCTGCATTTGAATCTTTTGTTTCAAAATCAATTCTTTGTGTTCCACTTTTTAAATATTCTATATTATTAACTAAATCATCATATAAAGATTTTCCTACAGAGTTTAATTGCCTATAATAATAATTTTTTCCGTCATTCTTACTTAAAGTAGTATTTCCAGTACTATTATTTACTATACTGTTAGATAATTCAACATTTTCTATAATTTCTTCGTTTTTAATGTTAGATTTTTCTATAATCTCTTTTATTGGTTCTTCATTACTTATTATATCTGCTATTTCATTATCATTTTTTCCTAAAATTAAAACAATAAATAATATACATATAATAATTAATAATAATAGAACTATATTTATTAGGATTGATCCTTTGTTATTTTTTTTCATTTTTCCTCCGATATATAATTATTATATACAAATAAAAAAAATTTAGCAATATTAATTTATTTATTTTTAATAATTGATACATCATCTTTCATAAACTGCATTTCTCATATCATTTTTTATTTATTTTATTGCATCATCATATCAGCAAAAATGGCATATCCTTGCGTTGGGTCATTTAGTAAAACATTTGTGATTGCACCAATGAATTTTCCATCTTGTACAATTGGAGTTCCACTCATTCCCGGTATTATTCCGCCTGTTTTTTCTATTAATCTTTCATCTGTTATTTTTATTAACATACTTTTATTGTCTGTATAATTTGTTCTATATATTTTTTTTATTTCTATATCATACTCTTCAGTTTTATCCTCATTTGTAAGTTGACAAATTACCTTTGCTTTTCCTTCTTTTATTTGATTTCTATTTGCTACTGGAATTTCTTCTTTTTTTACCTTATTTATATATGAGAAATTTGTTACTTTTCCATAAATACCTATTAATGAGTTTACCTCTATGTTACCTATTGTTTCACTGTCTTCAATTATTCCTCTTATTTCTCCTGGCTTTCCTTTTTCACCTTTTACAATTGATACTATTTGGCTTGTAACTAATTCACCATTTGAAATATTTAAAAGTTTATTAGTATCTACATCATTTATACCATGTCCCAATGCTGCAAAGGTTGACGTTGCTTCTTCATAATAAGTTAGTGTTCCAATTCCAGCTGCTGCATCTCTTACCCACAAACCTATCATATAATTTCCATCTATTGATTTTATTGGATTTATAGTTGTATATATTTCTTCAGACTCTCTTTGGTATCTAATAGATATTGCATTTCCATTACTTTCATTTATTGTATTTATTAGCTCTTCAGTGTTTGATATTGTTTTTCCATTTATTGTCTTAATCATATCCCCTTCTTTAATTCCTGATTTTTCATATGGTTTATATTTATTGCCATCTGCACCATCAATTTCCGACATTCCTACCACTAGTACTCCATCTGTATATAATTTTAGTCCTATTGTCCTTCCTATTGGATTTACAGTCCTTTGAGTGCTACTATTTACATATTGTATATATTCATTACTATTTACACTTAAAACCCATGTATAATTAAAAAATAAAATAATTGTTAATATAATTAAAAATCTTTTACTTATTTTTATCTTTTTCATTTATTCCTTCTTTCAAATTACTAAATAATTTTTTTATATATTTTAGAATTTCTTTTTTAGATGAATTTTTTATAAATCATTGCTGAAATCTTTGATTTCGTGTCAATAATTATATAAGTTACCAAAAAAAATAGTTATCTATATGATAACCATTTTTTTATTTTTTATTTAGTTTTTGAAATTATTATTTTGAGTTTACATTTACTATTCCTGAATGTTGTGCAGCTATAACATAATTTCCATTACCTGTAACTCTATACATAAAGTTTTTAAGTATTTGTGATATTGTTTGGTTTGTATTTCTAACAGTAACAGACACAATGTCTCCTTCTTTTAATTTATATTGTCCATCATTTTTTATTTTATCAACTATTTGTGATGTATAATCAGTGTATGAATAATTTTCACCTATTTTTGATGCAGATGCTTGTGTTGTTTTTTTGTTAGAATTTTCATCTAATACTTCTACTTGCATTTCTATATCAAATGAATTGCCTGTTGATGCAATTGTTTGAGAGAAAGATTCATATTTATCATTTGTAATTCTTCCTGTAGATCTAATATCATCTACAAATTCTGTTGTCGCAGTTTGTACTACTTGTTGAGATATATCATCTCCTCTGTCGGCAGTAGACATTAAAGGGAATATAAACATTAATATTGCTGCTAAAAATATTGCTACAACAGTCATTACTGAATCACTCATAAAAAACCTCCTATTTATTCTTCATTTAAATACTGTTTCAAGATTATTCACTATTTTTTACCAATATAAATATATTGAATAACCCTCTTTTGCGTTCCTTCTTCATTTTGCATAACTTCATTATTTGAGAATTCTATAACTGAACTATCATCTGATGTATTTCCTTCATTTGTAACTAAATTATATACTCCTATTCTTTCTATAAATAAAGCATCCGTCGCTTTTGATAAACTTCCTGTTCCTAATGTTCTTGTAAGCCCATTAAAATTATCAAAGTTTAAGGTTAATTTATTATTTACAAGATTATTTACATATACGGACTTAGGTCTAGACATATCATAGGTAGATGTACTAGGTGTATTATTTATTAAACTTTGTATAAACATTTTAGCATGAAGTTCGTCATGTAGCCAAGGTTCCTGTCTTGTATCCTCATCATTAGCATCTATTCCATATATTGCTCTTGAATAATTTTTTCCATTATATGTTATCATATATGAAGTATCAGTTTGATTCGTTATTGTGGATAATGCTAATCTTGAAGGCAAACTTTCAGAATAATATAACGTTAAAGGTTTTATATCACTAATCAAATTATAGCTTCCATTGGCACTACCTGTATAAAATAAAACTGTATATCCTTCTTTAAAATATGAATACAATGTTGGTATTATTGTTTCAATTCCAACTAATCTATTATTTGATACTCTAATATTTTCTGTACTATAATATTCTTGTCTATCTGATTTTTCTAGAATAGCTGTAGCAGCTTGCTGTGCTCTCGTAAATCCCATTATAGCAAGTGTCAATGCACCTACAAAAATCAAAACTGCTGCCGCCATCTTTAGTGCATCTGTTGCATTCTCCATTACTTATAAGCTCCTTTTAAAGCTCTTTTTACATTTTAATTTTATTTTTAATTATTTCTTGTCACCTTCATAAACACTTATTACTCTTAAATATCCAGTACTATAATATGCTGCTGAAGATTTAGAAACAGTTGCAGTAAGGTCTTTATCAGCTACAGGATCATCATTTTCTGTACCTACCCAGTATGTTTTTCCTGGTTTTACAGCTGTTGAAATTGCTGATGTAGAAGAAAGATTTCCATTATATAAAACTTTTATTTCTTTTTCTTCAGATGCTGTTTGTCCAGATATATTATTTGATCTAATAGCATTCATTAAATTTTTAACATCTGCTGATGATTTTTTTGGTCCAAAGTATGCTGCAAATTGGTTGTTTTGAGCTTGTGCTGCTTGGCTTTGTAATCCAACATCTTTTGTTGCACTTTGTGCCATAGTATAAACATAAACTCCTAATCCTATTAATAAGATTGATATTAAAATTGCTCCTGCTATAATTAAAGCTTTTGATGCATTCTCCATAATTATTTTCCTCCTTAGATTATTTAATTTATTTTAAATTTAGTCTTATGTAAAGACAAAATATAATAACTATAATATTATATTTCTTCAAAATATAAATATTTTACAAGTTTCGTTTTTCTATGATATTCTATTTTTATACATTTAAATTTAGCTTGTCCATATAATCTTATAAATTCTGATACTTTATTTAAGTAAATAGACTCCATTTGAAAAACATGGTCACTTTGTTTAAATTTTATTTCTATCTTAATGGAATTTTCTTTATTTTCAATATAATTTCCATCACTATCTTTTTCAACGTTATTTTTTACGTTATTGTCTAATGCTTTATTAATTATCGTCGCTAAATCATTGCCATTAATTTCTTTTCCATATGCCGTTTTATATATCATATTGTTTGAATCAATATCATTCCTTTTTGCTTTGTAATCATAATATATGTAAGAAAAAACTGCAATAATTACAATAATAAAAACAATAAAAATTGTTATTTTTTTCATATTATACCCTTAAATTATATCATTAATTTATTATTTATGCAATATTCTGTTTATAATATTTTTTAAAAACTATTTGGCACATTTATTATATCTGTGTTTATTGAATGAAAATCAATTCTATTTATTAATGATGTTTTATCATTGTAATGTATATCAGTGTCATAAGTCTTTTTATTTACTGTACTTCCCTTTTTTTCGAGAGAAGCATTACAAGAAAAATATTTTGTATTATTATCTTTTATAAACTTCTTAATTACTTCATCTACTTTATCATTATTTTTATATTCATCTTTATTCTTTATGTATTTACTACTATTAAATATATTGTAGCCATCAATATATACTGTCGTATAATAAATTGAAGAATCGTTCCATTCTAATTCTTTATCATCATTTGACTGCTTTGCAAAATTTATTGCTGTGGCTATTTCTTGTGCCGTTATATTTGTTCTATATGAATAAGTTGTGAAATTATTATTAAAGCCTGTTATTTGAGACTCTGTCATTTCTTGATGCATTTGCATAGAAAAATTTCCAAATTGCACTACAATATATGCAAATAATGAAATAACTAATACTGCAATCAATATTTCTCCAGCCATAATTAATGCATTTGATGCATTTTCCATTTATTTTCCCCCAAAAATAAATTATTTTTTTTCTATTTGTGAAAAATATATTTTTTGAACTCTAGCAGAGCCATTTTTACCATCTGCTGCACTTTCACCATCATATTCCATCTTATCACATTGAAAATATGATTCTTTATATATTTTTGCTAAATCTTTATTTTTTGCTAGTACATTATTATAACTTGTTTTAAAACTATTTATATCAGTATATGATTGTGTCATATTCTTGGTTGTTGTCTCACTTGATAAACTATTTACTAAAGTTGTATTTTTTAAAAGTTTTATATAAAATTCTAATTTCTTATATCCTTTAACAGTTGAGTATCTTTCATTTGTGTCATTTACCAAATTTTCTAATGAGATTAATTCATATCCTCTTAAAACATGCTTATTATATGATTCAATCTCTTTATTAAATTCAATAATTTGCTCTACTGTTTGTATTTCTTCTTGTGTTCTACTAAAATAAGTCAGTTTATTCCACCCTGTTACAAGTAAAGATATAACTAATATGGCTATTAAAAATCCACCTGCAATTATTAAAGCTTTTGATGCATTTTCCATTTACTTTACCCTTTCATTTTACGTCATTCTTGACATTGAATCAAATGATGACATCATACTTGTCATTCCTATTAATACTAATGGAACAATTAGATATCCAACAAATACTAAAACCATTGGACTAAATCCTATTGCTTTTCCTATCATTCCCTTTCTCTTTATTAATCTATCATTTGACTCTTTTCTCTTATCCCTATAATATTCTCTATCTGCGTCTAGTTCATCAAAAGCTTCTATAATTGGAACCTTTTCTACTGCTGTTTGAAGACTTTCAATAATTCTTATAAAAGGTTGATATGTAACATCATCTTTCATTTCTTCTAATGCTTCCCAAGCTCCTGCTTCATAGTTATTTAAACATTTATTTATTGGGTCCCTAAATATATCTGAATATCTTGCAAGCCATTCAAGTATCATTTCAACGTCAACTCTTTCAAGTCTCATAAGCATCATTATAATTGTTTGATACTGCATAACTTCATCTTCCATCTCCATCTGTCTCATTCTAACTTGGAATTTTAAAAGTAAAATTGGTGATGCATATCCAATCAGTGCAAACATAATTGCCATTAATACTTCAAACCAATGTAAATATTCTGCATTTATTATTTTTAATTTATCCAGTATTTTTGGTGCATTTGACTCTATTTCATCATCTGTTTCATCTCTATATTCTTTTGATCTTCTCATTACGTCTTCTACATCTTCAAGTGTTGCTTTCCTATTACCTTTCATTTTGTCTAGGATTGCATTATGTTTCAAAGTTGTTTCCATTGCTTTATTTTCTTGATTTTCTGACAATGTTCCAACCAAATCATAATCTGATGTCGGTTGAGTATATATATAATTTACTTGTACTTTATGTAATACAATAAAGAATATCATTGCTATAATAAATGCTGCAATAGCTAAAGATATCCTGTTAACATATAGCCATTCTGTTTTTAACTTAGACGCTGAATCTTTTAAAAGTTTTTGTAATTTTCTGTATTCTTTAGTATTTTGTTTTGGTATAAATGGATCAATAATTCTTTTTGCTATAGGATTGGCATATACTTTAGCTTGCCATGGATTCTGCTCATCTTGTACTTTTTTTACTGAACCATTATCTTTTAGCTTCCTTATTAATATATAGCAAACAAATGTTGCCATCATTATCAATACTTGTACTATTAATCCTTGTTTACCTAAGTAAAAATCTTGTGTAAACGAGAAGTTAGATATCGCCCAATTTTTTAATGGTTCAAGTAAAAGCATTGGTAATATAGATATAATTGATAAACTTTGAAATGTATAATTTAGTTTATCTCTTTTTAAAATTTCTATTTGCATTTCTTGAGTAATATTTTCAAGATTTTTTAAATATAAAGATGTTCCATCTACTTTTCTATCACCAAATTCTTGAGTTAAATATGATATTCCTGCGAATTCTTTTATATAATTATTAGGTGCTATATCATAATATTTTTCAAGTTCTGTTTCAGGATCTTGTGAATTAAGTATTTCATATATTTTTTCAGCTTGTCTTGACATTTCAACACTTTCTGTGTCTTGCGCTGTTGAATAAATTGCTTCTCCAACCATATTTGTTTCATGATATGAATGTCTCATTGCTGCAAAGAAATCCATTTGTTGTGTAAGTAAGTTATTGTCTAATTTATCTACCATTCCATCTGTAAATGAATCTATTATAAATAATTCAAAGATTAATATAATTGACATTAATAGTATATTTTGATTTGTAATCATAATTACTACTAAAGTTAATGGTATTATTATACATAATGATTTAAAAATAATTCTTGCGCTATCTTGTCTAGTAACAAATTCATCATCTAAGTTGTTGATTTCAATTCTACGCCTTATTTTTAATAGATATCTTTTTAAAAAAGGTGTCTTTAAAACTTTAACATAAAATTTTTGATAAAAAACTTCCATTGAGAATCCTTTTTTCTCTGCACCTTTTCTAAGTTGCTCGATTCTCATTACGTCTTTATTTTGCATTTTTTTTCGTAACATTACATAAGCAATTATTATTCCGCAAAATAATGCTGCTACTATAATAAGTAATATTAGCATGATATTTGAAGACATAAGTTTAAAGATCCACCTCCTTTTTCTATCTTTCGTTTATGTTTCTTGTAATTTTTAATGAATAACTTCACCTATTTCAGTAAATTTAACTCCCCAAAGTCTATTTACAAATTCTCTAAATCCTGCTGCATCTGTATCGTCCATATTTATTATCATTTCTGATAAGTTTTTATCAGATATTTTATTTGTAATTACATATGCTCCATCTTGGTATTCTAGAATGTTTACATATTTAAATAATTCCTTATTAGTTTCTTTTGTATAGTATTTCGTTGTATTATCAACAAATTTGTCAAATTTTCCTTCTAATGTTTTTTCCTTTTGATGATCAAAAGTATAATCATTCTTATCTTCTACTGGAACACACTCAGTTATTCTCTCTATATATCTGTTTCCTTTGAAGTCTTTAACTAAGTGAATATCAAAGTTAAGAACTTGTACAACCTGTTCTGCTGCAACTGTTTCATTAGTGAAGTCTCCATTTCTAAGCATTGAGTTTCTTAAGGCAGTTACTAAGTTTGGAAATGTTTTAGCATGGTGCGTAAATAATGTAAATTTTGATGCAACCTGTGCTGCCTGAATCATCCATGATGCAACGGGGTCAGTAGCAACCTCACCAATGATATTAACAGAACCATCAGTTTTTTTCTGAACATCAAGACCTTGTTGTCCTGAAATTGTATCTGTCTCTCTAAATGTTAAAATATTTCTTGTTGGGTAAATCTTTCTTAAGTGAAGCTCGAACGCAGTTTCCTGAACACGGATGTTCATTGTTTCATATATATTTTCTATCATACCCATAAGCATTGTTGTTTTACCACAACCCTGCTCACCTGTAAGTGATATAATTCTTGCTCCTCTTACTAAATATTTTAATAAATCTATAGTATCTTCTTTTCCTGGTATTCTAATTAATTGTTCTAGTGTTGCTCTCTTAACATCGAATTTTCTTACAAAGAATGCCCATGTTTCTGAGAAGCTTGGTCTAACAACAACGACACGAGAACCATCTTTCATTTCATTAATCTTATATCCATTTGTATCTGAAAGCTGTCCTGGGTTATTGTATTTGTATATATTTTGACATACTCTCTTAAGTTCTGCTTCTGTTCCAAATGATAAAAACTCTAAACGTATTGATTTACCTTGGAAGAATATCCATATACTATCACAAGCACGAGGAACTTTATGATCCATAACTTGATTTAAATAACTACTATCTGTTTGTGCAACTTGACTTAAGAAGCTCTCTGGAAGTCCTGATACACCACCTGATACACCATCTATGTTCATATCCCTTACTTCATCTATTGAACTATATCCTTTATATCTTTGATATATTCTTTGTACTACTACCATTAATTTATCTTCAAAAGTTAAAGTAAAGTTTTCTTTTTCATATATATCATTCATTTCTTCAGATGTAATAACATATGATGGTTTTGCATCTCCTGATGTATATTTTAATTCAGCTAAATTATATTTTTTTATAAGTTGAGTTAATGCTTCATAACCAAAATCTTTTTTATACATATATATAATTATATC
Organism: uncultured Clostridia bacterium; assembly: GCA_947631315.1. Taxonomy (GTDB): domain Bacteria; phylum Bacillota; class Clostridia; order TANB77; family CAG-508; genus CAG-793. Next base: position 11,602 of record CANRLA010000008.1, read on the forward strand.
AAATTTATCTTGAGGTGTTAAAAGTGAAGGTATATCGAAAGGAATTGCTTTTGATACATTTGATTCATCAACACCATATTCTTTAACTAATAAATCAAATATAAGTTCTTTAATATACTTTTTATCATTAACATCTCCATATGTACAACCTTTTAATGCTTTTTTTAACTCATATTTTTTGCTTTTTCTTCTTTTTATTTCTTCTTCTGAAAGGCCTAAGTCATAAAGGTTTACTTTAGTTATTTCATCAAGTCTCTTTTTTACGAATTTCATCATCATATCTAAAGTATATGTTTTATCATCTACTACGACTTCTTTTTCTTCTTCAGTTGCTTGTTTTTTCTTTAAATTGTTTCTTAAGATAACAATTGTTAAAAATAAAATTAAAACAATAAGTATAACGTTAAAGAACATTTTTTAAGATACTCCTTTCATTAGTTATTTAATCCAAATTCTTGTTCTTGTCTTAAATAATCTATTTTTTCTATTGTTTCTCTTACTTGTGTACAAAAATATTCATCTTTTCCTTGTCCTACTCTATATGCTTTTATTGCTAAAAAATAATCTAGTATTTTTCCTTCTGAGCAATGGTCTGCAAATAAAATATTATATGGTACAACTACTGGAATATTTTTTTCTTTTAGATATCTTCCCATATTTTTAGCTGTATATTTTGAATTCATGTTATACTTTCCAATAGATAATATAACATTTTTTCTTCTATAAAATTCATCTTGTAATTTAAGATTTTCAAAATTTTTCAATGAATACTGATTTTGATTTAGTCCAACAACTACTAATGTTGATAAATCAGTTATTTTTCTTTGATTTTCTATAGGTATTTTGCTCGACATATCAATCAGTACAATATCATAATCTAAATTTGCAACATCTGCAATTTGCGAAAAATACGTTGATATATTCATATATTCTTTATAATCATTTGTTTTTGGTGATTCTAAAACATCAAGTCTATCTTTTAATATTGGTTTTGTATAACTTCCTATTGTATCTTTATCTGCTCTATTACTTGCAAATATTCTGATTAATCCTTCCAATCCATTTGCTATATTTGCATTTAAAGATTTAGTAAATAAATTTTTTAAATTTTCTTTTTTATTAGGATCATAAAAACATTGTTCTAGTGTTTTATCATTAAAATCTGTAGAAATTACTAAAATTTTATAATTATGTTCAATTGCCATTAAAGTTGCTATTGCTGCTACTGAAAGCGATTGGCCGCTTTCTTTTTGGTCTTTGTTTAAAAACGTTATAATAGACATCTTTCTTATCCTTTCTACATACTTTTAATTGTTTTTCTAATTTCAGATTGTTCTATATTCCCTTCAACCATTATAGATATTATATATTCTAAACTATCCCTATATGTCTTAGAGTATTTCTTTAAAACTACCTCTTTAGAAATTTGATTTTCCAAAATTGCTTTTCTATCATCTATAGTATCAGCAAAAACTATTCTTTCTTTTTTCCAAGAAATATTTGTATCTTTTACTAAATAATTTAAATACTCATCTTCTTTATTATTGATATTTGTTGAATATATTACCTTATACAATTCCATAGGTTTCTGTATAAATTTAAAAATTTCTAAGCCTCTTTGAAGTTCATACTCATCAAATGATGTAACAAAGAAATTTTTTGGGAATCCCTGCATCATAAATGAATTTAATGTTTGAATATTATCAGTATCTATAAGTGCATAATCATAATCAAGTCCTCGTCCTAGATACTGCATAATACCATTATAATTCACAAATCCTAATGCTACATCTATACCTAAATAATCGCTTACATAGCTATTTCCTACTGCATTACTAATTTTAGAAACAATATACCTAAATCTCTGTAAAAAAGTAGCATCAACTATTAAGACTTTCTTATTCAAATTGATTAGAACCTTTGCAATATTAATAAGTAAATCCTTTTTATCAAAAGCACCAATAAATCCTATTGATTCCAAATTCATTCTATCCTTTCTAGTATTGTTAGTATACCTTATTCTCCGTACATTTGCTCTAAATAAGTTTGTCTTTCTGATTGTTGAGTAGCTGTTTCTGTTCCTGTTCCTGTCTCAACTCCTAATTGTTTTGTTGATTGATCAATTCCACTAAGGATACCTTCTATTCCAGCTCTATACTGGCTGTAAGAACTATTATATCTAGTAATCAAATTATTTCTTGCAGTATTCACTATATTAGGGTCAGAATTTATTAAATTAATTGTGGCTGTTGAAGGTACATATGTTGGTGTAGCTTTTGCTTGTAGTCCTGGGTCAGTATATTTTGTAGCAGTTAGCTTACTTCCTTCTATCTGATAAGCATCTACAATTGCTGCACTCATTGTTAATATTTCGTCTTCAGTTACATTTAAGATAATTGATGTTGGAGAGAATGTTCCTCCTAAATCAGATAATTGTACTTTTTTCTTTGATATAACAACAAAGTCCTCGCCATTTGGCAATCTTAATCTTATGTCAATTGTATTTCCACTTTCTAATGTTGGAGGTAATACTATCATATTATATTCTTGTTCTCTTAAATCATCTGTAACTACTTCATCTTCAACTGAAATCATATCTTGTGTTATTATACTTTTAGCTGGTATATCAATCTTTGCAATTACCTTAACTGCTAATAAATTTCCTGCTTCATCTGTAATTGTTGATAATTCGCTAAATTGAGCCATTGTTAAGGCTCCTTCAGTTGCAACTTCACTATTTGCTAATTCTGAAGATACTAAATCCATCGTTACTTCTTCACCTGATTTTATATCAGAATTTATTATTAAAACTTGCTTTTGTGCTGCGATTCTTTCTCTTTCTTGTCCTTTCATTTTAAAAATTAACATACCTAAAACAACTATAATTATTATTCCAATAAGGCTCGCTATTAATAAGCCCTTTATAAAAGATGATCTTGCTTTTTTCTCTAAAGGATTCAATGTTGCCATGTCCTAGTCCTCCTAATTACATAATTTATTAATCTATTTTATTTTATATCATTTTTTTTTCATTATCAATATTAACAATTGATTGTTTTTATAATTTAACATTTTCGTAACATTGTTGTAATATTACTTTTTTTATTAACATCATTTTTTAATAATTTTATGTCAAATATTGCAAAAACTCTTTATTTTTTGCTTATTATGTGTTATAATGATTATAGTTATGTATTTTAGGAGGTTAATTTTATGTGGTTTTTTATTATAATTGCCATTTTATTAATAATATATTTAATGTTTAGTATAAAAATTGTTAGGCAATCAGAAGTGTATATCATTGAAAGGTTAGGTAAATTTCATAAAGTAGCTGATGCTGGTCTTACTATAATAATTCCTTTTATAGACCATGTTCGTAGTATTGTTAGTTTAAAACAACAAACTTTAGACATTGCACCTCAAGAGGTTATTACAAAGGATAATGTTACTATCACAATAAATACAGTTGTATTTTATAAAATAATTGATCCAACAAGAGCTGTTTATGAAATCCAAAGCTTGAAAAAAGGTATTGAATATTTATCTGTTACTACAATGAGAGACTTAGTAGGTAAAATGGATTTAGATTCAACTTTTAGTTCAAGAGATATTATAAATGATAAATTAAGAGCTATCCTAGATGAAGCTGCTAATAAATGGGGTTGTACAATTGATAGAGTTGAAATTCAAGATATTACTCCTCCACCAGATATTAGAGATGCAATGGAAAAGCAAATGAATGCAGAAAGAAATAAAAGAGCTGCTATCCTTCAAGCTGAAGGTGAAAGACAAGCTGCAGTTCTTAAAGCTCAAGGTGAAAAAGAAGCTGCTATTCTCCAAGCTGATGCTGATAGAGAATCTAGAATTAGAAGAGCTTCCGGTGATGCAGAAGCTATTAGAAAAGTAGCTGAAGCTAAAGCTGATGAGGTAAAAATGGTTTACAATGCTATGATGAAAGCAAATCCAAATGAAACTATAGTACAATTAAAATCATTAGAAACTTTAAAAGATGTTGCAAATGGTGATGCTAATAAAGTATTTATCCCGTTTGAAGCTACAAGTGCACTTTCAAGTATAGGTGCCGTAGCAGAAAGCTTTAAAGATAATGAGAAATCAAAAAAGTCTAACAAAAAAGATAATGACAAAGAAAGTAATGAATAAGAAGTAGCCTAGTGGCTACTTCTTTTGTAAATTACTTATATCAACATTTTCATCAGGTATATAATATTTTGTTCCTAGCATTTTGTCAGGTAAGTATTGTTGTTCTACCCAATGATTTGGAAAGTCATGAGGATATTTATATCCTACAGAATAACCTTCTGCAAGCATTCCTTCTGCTGGTGCATTTCTTATGTGCATTGGTATTGAACCTGTATCTTTATTTTCTACATCATCTAGTGCTTTATTTATAGCATTATATGTGGCATTTGATTTTACAGAGTTTGCGTTATATACTGCCGCTTCTGCTAAAATAATTCTTGCCTCAGGCATTCCAACCATATTTACTGCTTGCATTGCAGAATTTGCTACAACTAGTGCATTAGGATTTCCTAAACCAACATCCTCTGCTGCTGATATTACTATTCTTCTTGCTAAAAACATTGGGTCTTCTCCTGCATTTAATGCTCTTGCTAAATAAAATACTGTTGCATCAGGGTCAGACCCTCTCATTGATTTAATAAATGCACTAATATTATCGTAATGTGAATCTCCATTTTTATCAAAAATTGCTTTTCTTGTTTGTACACATTCTTTTGCAACTTCATTTGTAATGTTAATGAACCCCTCTTTATCAGGAGGAGTTGTAAGTACAGCTACTTCTAAATTATTTAGTGCTGTTCTAACATCTCCATTTGATGTTATAGCAAATTTTTTTAATATTTCATCAGTTATTCTAACATTAAAACTTTTAAGACCTTCTTCCCTTTCTAATGACTTTTTTAATAAAGTGTAAATATTATCTTCAGTAAGTGGATTTAGTCTAAATACCATACTTCTTGAAATAAGAGCTTTGTTTACTTCAAAATATGGATTTTCTGTAGTAGCTCCAATTAGTATTACTGTTCCATTTTCTACATAAGGAAGAAGAGCATCTTGTTGTAATTTGTTAAATCTATGAATCTCATCTATAAATAAAATACATTTACCACTTGGATTAAGTAAAGTATTTTCTGCACTTAATATTGCATCTTTTATATCTCCCACCCCTGATGTAACTGCATTTAGTTTTATAAATTTATATTTAGTTGTGTTGCTTATAACTTTTGCTAGAGAAGTTTTTCCACATCCAGGAGGTCCCCACAAGATTATACTAGATAATCTATCTGCTTTTATTGTTCTGTATAATATTTTATTTTCTCCTAGAATATGTTCTTGTCCAACATAGTCTTCTAAAGTTTTTGGCATCATTCTGTATGCCAAAGGTGTATTTAAATCCATTTTTACTTTGCCTCTTTGAAATTTAATTTTTTAATTTTGTATTTTTTGTCCTTTGTTTTTTATCTTTTTATATTTTTATAACTTTCTATTTTATAATTGCTTTATTATATTAAGATAAATTTTTCAAACCTAATTTTATTATTTCTTCAACAGATAAACCGCTTATATCCATTTTTTCTAAAACGTTTTCTATATCTTTTCTTGTATATCCTAATACTTGTAAAGCATCTTCTGCATCCTTTGCATTTCCTTCTATCTGAGTAGGGTTTTCTTCCTTTTCTTCTTCCTCTTTTTCACTAGCTTTTATTTTATCTTTTAATTCTAATATAATTCTTTGTGCAGTTTTTACTCCTATACCTGGTAATTTTTTTAGAGTATTTACATCACTAGTGATAACTGCTAAAGCAAATTTTGATGGCAATATATTAGAAAGGATTTTTAATGCTGATTTAGAACCTATTCCTCCAACACTAATAAGTAATTCAAACATAGAAAGTTCTTCATAATTTAAAAATCCATATAAATTTATATCGTCTTCTGAAATTCTCATATATGTAAATATTTTTACTTCTTCATTTAAATTTAGTTTTTGAAGCGATGTATCTGACATTGAAACTTTATATCCTACACCATTTACATCAATAACTATAAAACTATCTTTTTTTAATTCAATTATTCCTTTTAAATGATTTATCATGTTACTCTAGTATGATAACAATCATACTCCCCTTTCGTATATTTTATATATCAACCTATTTTATTATAGTTAGTATTTTAGCACTTAAACATTTGTTTGTAAATATATTTTTTTAAATTTTGTATATTTTTTGTAGAATTGGAAATATTAACTATAAATTTATTTAGGAGGTTTGACATATGGGAATAGAAAAACACATACAAGTTACAGGGAAATCAACTGTTTCTTGGAAGGATGCAATAGTTCAAACGGTTGAAGAAGTTGCCAAAACAATTAATTTTGTAACTTCTGTTAAAATTCTTGAACAACGTGCAAAAATAACTGTAAATAAAATTACAGAATACTATGTTGATTTAGATATTACTTTTATGGTTGAGCAAAAACAATAATCATTTTTAATAATTATATTGCTCAAAAACATTATTTTAATTAAAAAAATTATTTGTTTAAAAATTTTTAACTTAAATTTTATAGAAAGGATGGTAATACTTATGAATCCAACAGATTCACCTAAGGAATACAATGAGTATGTAACAAAGAAGGCACCCAACTCTCCTATTTTAAAAGATTGCTTTAATGCGTTTTGGGTTGGCGGTTTAATTTGCTGTATCGGTCAATTGATATTTTTCTTTTGTAAATATAAAGGATTAGATCAAACTAGTTCTTCGACTATAGTCTCTATAAGCTTAATTGCTTTGGCTGTATTTTTAAGTGCTATTAATGTATTTAATAGAATTGGTAAATTCGCAGGTGCTGGTTCTCTTATACCTATCACTGGTTTTGCAAACTCAATAGTTTCTCCAGCAATGGAGTATAAATCAGAAGGTTATGTAATGGGAGTTGGTGCAAAAATGTTTACTGTAGCAGGTCCAGTTTTAGTATATGGTATTTCTGCATCAGTTATAGTAGGATTAATTGCTTGCTTCTTTGTGTAATTTAAATTATGGCTTTGCATGTATTTATTGCTACAAGATTATTTTATTTAGAATTTTGCAATTAATTTCATACAATATTTAATTTTTGAAAGGATGAAATTTTTAATGAAAAAATTAGGAAAACAAACTTTACAATTAGACAATAGTCCTAGCATTTTAAATACTGCTAGTATAGTTGGTCCTAAAGAAATGAATGGTCCTCTTGCAAAATATTTTGACAAATGCGTTGAGGACGAATTTTGGGGAGAAGCTTCTTGGGAAAAAGCCGAAAGTAAATTTATTAAAGAAACTGTAAGTACTGCATTAGGAAAAGCGGATGTTTCTAGTCAAGATATAGATTATGTATTTGCAGGAGATTTATTAAATCAATGTATATCATCTAGCTTTGGTATTAGAGATAGTAATATTCCTTTCTTTGGGCTATTTGGCGCTTGTTCAACATTTGTTGAAGGCTTATGTTTAGGTTCAGTATTTATGGATTCAGGTGCTTGTAAAAATATTTTATGCGCAACATCAAGTCATTTTTGTAGTGCTGAAAAACAATTTAGGTTTCCACTTGAACTTGGAAATCAAAGAACTCCAACTAGCCAGTGGACTGTTACAGGTTCAGGTGCTGCTGTACTTGGTAAAAAAGATTCAGGACCTTATATTACTCACATTACTCCTGGAATGATAGTTGATTTAGGAATAAAAGATGCTAATAACATGGGCGCTGCGATGGCGCCGGCGGCATTATCAACACTTTGTGCACATTTTGAAGATACAGGCAGAAATCCAGATTACTATGATGCTATAATTACTGGAGATTTAGGTTATCTTGGAAAAGATATTTTAATAGATTTAGCAAAAACTAAAGGATATGACATAGCATCAAATTATAATGATTGTGGAGTTCTTATTTTCGATAAGAAGAAACAAGATACTCACTCAGGTGGTAGTGGTTGTGCTTGCGTTGCTACAGTATTTTCCGGCTATCTTTATAAAATGATGTTAGAAGGAAACATTAAAAAGTTATTATTAATTGCTACTGGAGCTTTGACAAATTCAACTACAAGTCAACAAGGAGAATCTATACCTGGCATTGCTCATGCAGTATCAATTGAAATGTAAATTAATTTTATAAAATAGATTTTATTTCTAATAAATTTTTTATAATTCAATTAGAAACATTTTTATAAAATAGGAAGGATTTTAAAATGGAATATTTTCAAAGCATTGATTGGATGACAATGCTAAATTGCTTTATAGTTGGTGGTATTTTGTGTGTTATTGGACAAATTTTAATTGATAAAACAAAACTTACCCCTGCTAGAATATTGGTCATATATGTTACAGTAGGTGCAATTCTTGGCGGCATTGGAATCTATCAAAAATTAATAGATTTTGCGGGTTGCGGAGCCACCGTTCCACTTACTGGTTTTGGAGCTAATCTTGCAAAAGGTGCTCTTGAGGCCGTAAAAGAACAAGGACTTCTTGGAGCATTTATTGGTGGTGTAAAAGCTTCTGCCGGCGGTATCGCTGCTGCTGTATTTTTTGGATATATAGCTTCGCTTGTGGCTAAACCTAAAATTAAGAAACAGTAAAATCGAATATTAAATTTTAATTAAACATTTTAATATAAACATTATTCATAATTCATAAATTACAACCAAATAATCAGACAATTAAAATACAGTACTTTAATTTTGAAGTACTGTATTAAAAATAGTTTTTAGAATTTAGCCCCTTTCAAAATAATTTTTACTAACAACTAAATCCATCTATTTTAGTTTATAACTTGCAACTTTTTAAAATATTGCAAATTAAAGGACAACGATCTGTTTCTATAAAATCATTCTTACATAACCATAGTATATGCAACCTAGATAAGTTTATAGAATCTATGGGGCGAAGCGCATTCGTGTGACTATTCGTATTACCGATTAGAGTTACACAAGTTGTTCCCGTTCACATTGCTGTTGCTACTATTAGCGTTCACATTCTGCAAACCAAAATCACAATTGCTCTCATAGAGATGGACATAGCGGCCTGCGAGCCTCAACAATCGTGCCCTATATATTTTCTTTTATTTTTTTATATGTTAACACACTTGTAGCAAATGACATTAAATTGATTTGTCCTTGAGAATATAAATATCTTCTATGTTTTAGCTTTTTATTTATCCTTCTATATCTCATATATTTTCCATTCTTGTTTCTACCTAAAAAAGTAAAATTATTATTACTTGTTAATATCATACTCTTTTTATTTAGAGTTAACTTTTCTTTTTCTAGAAATTTTTTTATTTTTTCAAAACATTCTCTTAAATACTGCTTTGATTGATGAAATAATAAGAAATCATCTTGATATCTAACATAATACTTTATTTTTAAGTCTTCTTTTATATAATGGTCCATATCATTTAGATAAAATATTGCTAAAATTTGCGATGTCATATTACCTATACCTAGTCCATCAGTTTGACTATCTCCATCTATTATATCAAATACTATTTTTAAAGCTTCTTTATCTTTAATTTTTCTTTTTACTTTCTTTTTCAATATTTCTATATCAATACTTGCAAAAAATTTACTAATATCACATTTTAATATATAATATTTCCATACCTTATTTTACATATTCTATGAAAATCCTTTGCTGCTTCTAAACCTGCCTTTGTTCCTAAACCTTTTCTACTTGCAACATTTTTATCTATTAAGCAAGGTAAAATTACAGGGTATAATATGTATCTGCTTACTAAATGATTTACTATTTTATCTATCATTCCTTGACTTACAATTTCCCTTTTTTTAGGCTCATACAATGTAAAATGTATATACGGACCAACTTTATATTCCCTATTCTTAAGTAGATTATATATTTTTGCAACATTTTCACATTTGTATTCTTTAAATTTTTCTACCTTAATTTTGTTTTTTGTATTTCTACAAACTTCATTGCAGACTTCCATTATATTTTCGATTTTATAAATATCTTCATATAAATTAGATTTTCTTTTTATTATTCATCATCTCTTTTTTCTTTTCTTCACGTTCTTTTTCTTGCAAAGTTACATTTTTCCAACCAACTATATATCTTACTATCATTTCTAATCTCTCACCAAATTTTACATATCTCTTACCATTAATTATCTCTTTTTCATAACACAAATTAAACATAAAATCTAAAAATTTGATATATGCTATACAATTTTCTTGTAATTCAATTCTGTATCTCAAGTCACTTGTATTATTTGCTTTATACATATTTAAAAGTAAATCATAAGCTACTTCCTTTATTTTATGTTTTAGTTCTATTTCTTTTTTGGGAAAATTAATTAATTTTTCATCTATATTTACAATTAATTCTTTTATTAAATTTACTACTTTAAACTTTTCTTGTCTTATCATTTACACTTTACCAATTATTTTTCATAAATTATTTCTTCTAATTTTATTATTTTATCTTTCATATCTTCTGACGATATATTTTCAATTAGATATTGATACATTGCATCAATTCTATTTTTCTTGCTAATATATTTATGAGCCTTTGAATACATTAGATTGTATTCATTTTTGCTTTTAAAATCTTCTTTTTCTATTTCACTATAATTATCTGATTTATCTAAAACTATATAATTTATTTTCATATCTTCTAATTTTGATAATACTCTTGCAAGTCCTGTCTTCGGGAAGCCACACATACTGTAATTTTGCGCTACTGGTTTTAATTGATATCCCAACAAATACGATAAAATATATGAATCCTTTCCAAATGATTGAAAAAAAGTTCCTACTTTTATCAAAATTATACTATCTAGATGAATTTCCTTGAACATCTTTATTGTATTTTCTAATTTCATATAATTCTCCTAATCCTTTTTCATTTATAAATTATATATAGTCACGTAAGCCGACGCGAAGCCGGCTCACTGGTTTTAAGCATCTCCAAATTTTAAAGTCACCGTCATTTTTCCATTTCCATCTACTCCTGGAACCATTGTGTATCCATTGGATGTTAGATCAATAGAAACTATGGGGCGAAGCGCATTCGTGCGACTAATCGTAGTACCGATTAGAGTCACACAAGTCGTTCCCGTGCACAAAGCCGCCGCTACTAGAAGCGTACACACGCTGCACACCAAAATCACAATAGCTCTCACAGAGACGGACATAGCGGCCTGCGAGCCAGTAGTATCCTGCAGGGGTTCCATCAGCCTTTTTGAAGATTAAATCGTAATATGCATCATTTATAAATTCGCTTTCTTTATAATTATGGTAATAATATGATTGTTTAAAAGTTGTACTATCGCTTCCTGCTGTCATCGTGTCGGTTATTTGACCGTCATTAGTTCCAATCACTTCCCATATTTCACATTCCTCGTCTCCTCCTGTTGCTGTTTTATCTTTATTTTTATATTCGTACGTCCAGTTCTTATCATTGTCATTCCACATTTTTGGATATTGATTAGAACTAGCATAAGTCTTTGACTCTCCAAAATATATTAAATTTCCATTATCATCACTACTAGTTGTATCTTCTATATATCCACTCTTGTCGTGCTTATATTTCGTATAATCATAGGTACTTACTTTCTGTATATCGGTTCTTTTTAGATTTGTTACACTTACTCCCTTTTTATTATTTGAATATAATTCTTTACATATATGGTCTACTGCCCATACTCCATTATTATATCCTGCTGCTCCTTTTAATGTTAAAGAGCCTGTTGGGTCTCCTATCATCCTTAGTATATTTCCATCATAATCCCATACTCTCCAATTTAACTGTTCCCTGTTAAAATTCTGAAGAGTCTCTGTTCCACTTGTTACTTGTCCTATAGAACAACTAGCACTTTCTCCTGTTGGATTATATCCTATTACGGTCGCTCCTACATATTCGCTATATAATTGTGTTGCTATTTGTCTTATTGCTTCTTCTTCATCACTCTGTGCTTGTTTATAATCCTCTACTGCTTTCTTTGTTTTATTAAACAACCCATCATCTGATAACGCTATATTTAGTGTTACTCCTGTTAAGATTAACAAGATTATTATTGTCACTACTAAGGCTATTAATGTGATTCCTCGTTCTTTTAAATCTTGCTTTTTGATTTTCTTTTTCAATTGTAATTTTTTGTTTTCTTTTTCTTTCATTTGTTTTTTCTTGTATAAAATTTTATACCTTTCTCCTCCTTTTTTCCTTCATTTTTAGCTTTTCACATAACTAGAATTATTTTTTACTATTGTGTATTTTATTTCTTTTTTGTTATGTTGTTTTATTAAGGTAAAAACTTAATAAAAAAAGCAAAAATCTTGTAATCAGCTTGTATTAAGCCTTTTACATGATTTTTACTTTTTATTTTTTAGCATTTTTTTATATATTTTTAATTTTTATTATCTTGATTTAATACTGTTGTTATGCTATATTTTTTATATATTAATTTTTATTAAGTTTTTACATTAATTATATTTTTTTATTAATCGAAATATTGTTACTTTTTATAATCCATTCTTCATTTCTTATTGTTCCTTTTCTTTCTATTAATTTCATATACTTCAAGTGTTTCATATTTTTCTCAACAGAAATTATGTTTCTATTTTTGATAATTTTGATTTATTTTCTCTGTTATACTATATTTTTTATATATAGTGAACTTTAGAATGATTGAATCTATAGGTGCAAAATATAAATGTCTAAATATGTATATTAAATTTTTTCTCTACTTTTCGACTTATATAATGGTCGATATCTTGACTATCGAAAAAAATAATACAAGCAAAAATACTTTGGTAGTTTATATATATTTTTATGCAAAATAAAAAAATCAAAAAATCGCCTTGAACTTATTTTAAAATTCAAAGCGAAATAATTATTTGTTATTTACTTATAATAGTCCTCCATCTAAATAATTTCTACCACCATAATACATATGTGAAATTAAAATAGTTTTATCTTCTTCTACTATTGTATAAATTATTACATAGTTATCTATTACTATTCTTCTGTAATCTCTTCCTGCTCTATCTGTTTTTTCTATTTTAGCATAAATTTTTGGAGAATTTTTTAGTTCTCGTATGGTTTTTCTTATTTTTTCTCTTAATCTATTAGATGCCTGTTCTGCCTTTAATACATTTTCTATATAATCACAATTTGCTTCTATTTCTTCTAAACAAGTATCTGAAATTACAATTTCATATTCCATATTTTAATTCCCATTCTTTAAAGACATCTTCGGCTTTTCTTACTCTTCCATTATTATAATCTTCTTCTGACTTCAATATTTTTCTTTCTATTTCTTCATCTAACATTTTCTTTTTATATTCTTCCATACTCATAACAACTACATTATTTTTACTATTTTTACTTACTACAATTTCTCCATATTGATTTACTGCTGTTTCTATTTCTTTTAAATTTGTTAATTGTTGCATAGCAATACTCCTCTCTTTTTATACTATTTATAGTATAACATAAATTTTACTATTTTTGAATACTTTTCGTTAATTTCCTAAAATTATTATTTGTAAATAATTTCATTATATACAATTTCTTCAGCTTGATTTTTAAAGTTATTCAGCCACTGCATAAGTCATCTGTAATCGCTAAAGCTCAACAGCTGACTTAATTATTCCTACCCAATAAAGTTGATTTGTATTTTTCATTTCTTCTGTTAAATCGCTTTGCTCTTTTAGTGATTTAATAATTTCTTCTACTTTTTTTGTAGCAGTTTCTTGTATTTCTTCTAAATGCTCCATTAGTTTATTTTCTATAAATAAAATTGTATATTCTGCTTTCTTATGATTTTTCAAATATTCTAATCTTAAATGACCATACTTATTTAAGTTTATCTTCTTTTGTGGCTCTATAACTAAATTAGGTAAATAATAATCTCCTTTTTTTATATATTCAATTCCTGTCTTTTCATCTATAAATCTTTACTATTCATAATTTTAAATCCTCCATTTTTCTATTATTTATAAATTTTTTATTATAAAATCAAAAAAGATGAAGACGAGAATTTTTAATCCGAATCTGTCACATCTCCTAAAATTCTCTAAAATATCCGGATATCAGACGATTGCACTCCGGATATTAGATATTGATTTTTCATCTATTCAATCTTTATCGTCATTTTTCCATCTTCATTAACTTCTGAAGTCATTTTGTATCCACCGGCCTTTAAATCGATAGAAACTACTGGACGAAGTGCAAACGTAGGATTACCCTCCCAATCGTCTTGAGAGCTACACAAAGCGACCCCGCCCACACCGCTGCCTTCACTACTAGAGTCCACATTTTGGATACCAAAAACGCAACGGATCCCATAGAGGTGGACATAACGTCCTGCGAGCCAGTATGCCCCAGTCCAATCCCCATCAGCTTTCTTGAATATTAAATCGTAATATGCGTCATTTATAAATTCGGTCTTGTTATAATTATGGTAATAATATGACTGTTTGAATGTTGTTTGGGCACTTCCTTCATGCATTGAGCCTTCCACTTGACCGTCATCAGTTCCAATCACTTCCCATATTTTGCATTCCTTGTCTCCTCCTGTTGCTGCTTTATCTTTATTATTATATTCGTATGTCCATTCTTTATCATTATCATTCCACATATCAGGATATTGATTGTTATTAGTATATGTTCTCGACTCTCCAAAGTATATTAAATTTTCATCATCACTATTACTAGTTGTATCTTCCAACCAATTATCCTTTTGGTGCTTATATTGCGTATAATCATAAGTGCTTACTTTTTGTATATCTGTTCTTTTTAAATTTGTTACACTTACTCCCTTTTTATTATTTGAATATAATTCTTTACATATATAGTCTACTGCCCATACTCCATTATTGTATCCTGCTGCTCCTTGTAATGTTAGAGAATCTGTTGGGTCTCCTATTATCCTTAATGTATTTCCATCAAAGTCCCATACTCTCCAATTCATTCCTTCTTCTGCTATAAATGTTTGACTAAAATCTTCTCCTACTCCTTCAATTGTATTTCCTTCGCTATCTTTATTACTATCCAGCCCTGATGTTGTCTTCTCTATTTTAACTCCATCCTTATTTTCTGCTGGACTATATCCTTCTACTGTTGCTCCTACATATTCACTATATAATTGCGTTGATATTTGTCTTATTGATTCTTCTTCCTCACTCTGTGCTTCTTTATA